>JAZJZJ010000108.1:0-8793 GCA_040389925.1 Pseudomonadota bacterium | reverse complement strand
ACTACCCGAACCAGGTCAACAACGTCCTGTGCTTCCCGTACATCTTCCGCGGCGCACTCGATTCGGGCGCGACCACGATCACGATCGAGATGGAGATCGCCGCGGTGCATGCGATCGCCGAGCTCGCGCAGGCAGAGCAGAACGAAGTGGTCGCGGCGGCCTACGCCGGCGCGTCGCCGAGCTTCGGGCCCGAGAACCTGATCCCGAAGCCGTTCGATCCGCGGCTGATGATGAAGATCGCGCCGGCCGTCGCGAAGGCGGCCGCCGATTCAGGCGTGGCCGCGCGCCCGATCGCCGACATGGACGCCTACCGCGAGAAGCTGCAGACCTTCGTCTACGCCTCGGGCACGACGATGAAGCCGATCTTCACGATGGCCAAGCGCGCCATCAACAAGCGTGTGGCGTACGCCGAAGGCGAAGAAGAGCGCGTGCTGCGCGCGGTGCAGGTCGTGGTCGACGAAGGCCTGGCGCGGCCGACGCTGATCGGTCGTCCGGAGATCATCGCGCAGCGCATCGAGAAGTTCGGCCTGCGCCTGACCGCCGGCACCGACTACGACCTCGTCAACACCGAGCACGACCACCGCTTCCGCGACTACTGGCAAACGTATCACCGCATGACCGAGCGCAAGGGCGTGACCCAGCAACTCGCGAAGATCGAGATGCGCCGCCGCCTGACGCTGATCGGTGCGATGCTGCTGAAGACCGGCGAAGTCGACGGCATGCTCTGCGGCACTTGGGGCACGACCGCGCTGCACCTGCATTACATCGACCAGGTGATCGGCAAACGCGAAGGCTCGAAGACCTACGCCTGCATGAACGGACTGGTGCTGCCGGGCCGGCAGGTGATGCTGGTCGACACCCACGTCAACTACGACCCGACGGCCGAACAGCTCGCCGAGATCACCGTGATGGCCGCCGAAGAAATGATGCGCTTCGGGTTGCAGCCCAAGGCCGCGCTGCTCTCGCACAGCAACTACGGTTCGAGCAACCAGCCGTCGGCCGTGAAGATGCGCGACACGCTGGCGCTGCTGCAACAACAGGCGCCGTGGCTGGAGGTCGACGGCGAGATGCACGGTGACACCGCGCTCGACGGCGCCTACCGCAAGACCATCATGCCGAGCAGCGCGCTGACCGGCGAGGCGAACCTGCTGGTGCTGCCGAACATCGATGCCGCCAACATCAGCTACAACCTGCTGAAGACCGCCGCCGGCGGCGGCATCGCGATCGGCCCGGTGTTGCTCGGCGCGGCCCAGCCGGTGCACATCCTGACGCCGTCGGCGACGGTGCGACGCATCATCAACATGACAGCGCTGACCGTCGCCGACGCGAACGCCGCGCGCTGAAATCGGCCCCCAGCCAATGCCCGGGAAAACCCGAAGGGTTTGCCAAACTCCCATAACGGGGCGTGTTCGTGCATGGCAAATGCTCGAATTGTCGACAAATCCGTTGTGCTGGAGCCAATAATTCAGAAGTGTGCGCACACAAACTGAAGCGATGGATTGCCCCATTTTGAGGCAAAGGCTTGAGCTTTCCGGCCCGATTCGGTAACATCGCGGCTTCTGAATTCAGGGATTTCCCCGTGTTTTTCTCCGGTCAGCCACCGTGGTGGCAAGCTCTGCACAAGACGGGGCTCGTTCTCACACTGGCAGGCGCGGTCTTGATGGCCGGTTCGGTTCAGGCCAAAGGCCCGCTCCCGGCAACGGGTGAAACGGTCTCGCTGGCCCGGTTGCCGGTCGAGGCGCAAACCACCCACCGTCTGATTCTGGCCGGCGGGCCGTTTGCCCACCGCAAGGACGGCAGCGTGTTCGGCAACCGCGAGCGCGTTCTGCCACGCAGACCGCGCGGTTTCTACCACGAGTACACGGTTCATACGCCCGGTTCGCGCGATCGCGGCGCGCGGCGGATCGTTTGCGGTGGCAACCCTCCCACGAACCCGGAAGCCTGTTTCTATACCGGCGATCACTATTCGACCTTTCAGCAGATCGTGCAGTGAGCGCCGCCCGAAGTTTGTTCTTTGAATTTTTTTCTTGACCCGAGGAGGAACGTGACCATGCTGTTGCAGACAGTCCGTCCGAACATTGTTCAATCGATCCGCGCGTTTCGCGTCGAAGACCTGATGCAGGCGGCGCAAGGCGCCGAGCAGCATTTCCTCTACGCGAACCTGACGACAGCCCAGTCCAAACAGGACGTTCTCGAGGCCATCGCGCAGGCTTTCATGTTCCCTGCGCATTTCGGCAAGAACCTGGACGCGCTCTACGACTGCATGACCGACCTGGTCCACAAATCGGGCGCGCAGCCCGGTTTCGTGGTCGTGCTCGAGCAGCTCCCCGACAACCCGCGCTTCGACCGCGAAGCCCGCGAGCAGTTGCTCGACGTGTTCCGCGACGCCGCCGACTACTGGGCTGAGCGGAAGATTCCGTTCAGGTGCTTCTATTCTTTTCAGTAGCCCGCTCACAAGACCTCGCGTCTTGGGAGCGGGCTACCGAAATGACCCCCGCCGTTGCAGAAAAGCCGGCCAAGCCGGCCGCCAAAAACGCCGCGAACAACACCTTCGGCATGAACATGCCGATGATGAGCAGCGCATTCGACACCTCGATGTGGCTGAACGCCGCGTAGACGGCGTTTTCGAGCGGACGGCCGCGCAAGCGGCGTAGTCGAGTGATCTGCGCCCCGCGCGGCCCGGCCGCGCGGGGCGTTGTCATTTCCCGCCCAGCGCGGCGACGAGCCCGAGATACTCGGCCACCGGCACCTCTTCGGCGCGCCGCTGCAACTCGAACTCGCCGGCAAAGCCGCGCTCGTCGAGCCAGCGCCCGAGCGTGTTGCGCAGCATCTTGCGGCGCTGCGAGAACGCGACCCGCACCAGCTCTTCGAGCAGCGCCGCGTCGATGACCTGAACCACCGGCAGCGGCTGCATGCGCACGACGGCCGAATCGACCCGCGGCGGCGGATCGAACGACTCCGGCGGCACCTCGAGCACCGACTCGATGTCGTAGCGCCACTGCAGCATCACGCTCAGGCGACCGTAGTCCTTGCTGCCCGGCGCGGCGGCCATGCGGTCGACGACCTCTTTCTGCAGCATGAAGTGCTGATCGACCACCTGCTCGACCGCGCCAAGCAGGTGGAACAGGATCGGCGTCGAGATGTTGTACGGCAGGTTGCCGACGATGCGCAACTGCTGGCCGCGTCGCTGCGCGAGCGCCTGGAAGTCGACCTGCAGCACGTCGGATTCGATCACGTCGAGCTCCGGCCGCTTGCGCAGCCGCGCCGCCAGGTCGCGATCGAGCTCGATCACGGTCAGCTTCTCGCAGCGCGCGACCAGCGGGTCGGTCATCGCGCCCAAGCCCGGACCGATCTCGACCAGCGCCTCGCCGGGTTTTGGGTCGATCGCGTCGACGATCGCGTCGAGGATCGCGCCGTCGGTCAGGAAGTGCTGCCCGAATCTTTTCCGGGCAATGTGTTTCATGACGACACCCCGCTCGCCGAGTACGGCGAGCGACCCTCCGAGAGGGTCGGGCCTTGCTTGGGGCGGCCCGGCGCGGCGGCCCGGCGACCCCCTTCAGCGCCGCCCAATGGACCACTTCATAAAGGCGCCTCGCGCATCTCGATGTAGGCGCGGCCGCGCAGGTCGCGCACCCAATCGAGGTAGGCTTCTTCAAAACGCTGCTCACGCAACACGTTGCGCGCCTGTTCGCGTTGCTGCTTCAGCTCGAGCACGACCTCGCGCCGCTCCATCACCTGGATCAGGTGCACGCCGAAGCGCGAGACCAAGGGCTCGGAGATGCCGTTGACGGCCAGGTTGTTCATGGCCTCCTCGAACTCGGGCACGAAGGTGCCCGGCGCGGTCCAGCCCAGATCGCCGCCGGCTGCGGCCGATCCGTCTTCCGAATTCTCGCGCGCGAGCTGCTCGAAACTCTTCGTGCCGGCCTGGATCTGGCGTTTGAACTCGGCCAGGCGCCGGCCCGCTGCTTCGGCCGTGAGCTGTGCCGAGACGCGCAGCAGGATGTGACGGGCGTGGGTTTGCGTCACGGTGAAGGCCGCAGCGCCTTGGCGTTCGACCAGCTTGATCACGTGAAAGCCGGCGCCGCTGCGCAACAACGTCGGCGACACCTCGCCCGACTGCAGCGTCTTGACGGTCTCGACGAACAGGTCAGGCAGGCGATCGGCCGGGCGCATGCCGATCACGCCGCCCTGCGCCTTGTTGCCGTCTTCCGAGATCTCGCCCGCGACCTTGGCGAAGTCTTCGCCGCCCTTGACCCGCGTCAGCGCCGCCTCGGCGCGGGCACGCCGCTGCTCGATCACTTCGGCGCTGGCGCCTTCGGGCACGGTCACGAGGATCTGCGCGACGTTCAGCTGCGGGCCTTTGCCGCTGGCGGCGCGGCGCGCTTCGATCAGCGCGTCGACATCGGCGTCGCTGATCTTGATGCGCAGATTGACCTCGCGCTCGCGCACCCGCTCGACCGAGATCTGGTCGCGCACGTTGTTGCGGAAGGTGCTGTACGCCAAGCCCTGCTGCTGCAGCCGCGCGCGCAGTTGCGGCATCGTCATCTGGTTCTGCACCGCGACGTTCACGACGGCGCGGTCGATCTCGGCTTCGTCGAGTCGCGGGCCAGTCTCGCGCGCATTGGTGACCAGCACGCGTTCGTCGATCAGGGCGTCGAGCACCTGCTTGCGCAACTCGGCCGGCGGCGGCAGTTGCTGCTTGCTGCGATCCGCCTGGGCACGGATGTTCGCCAGGCGCGCCTGCAGTTCGGCGTTCGTGACGAGTTCCTGGTTCACGACCGCGACGATGAAATCCGCGGTGTTCGGCACGGTCGCGGCGCGCGTCTGCGTGAACGCCGGCGCGGCAATCAGGCTCAGTACGAGCAGCGCGGCGAGGCGACAGGCGCGGCCGCCGGAACGGCCGCGGGAGAACAGGAATTCAGTCATAGGCACTCGACGCTGGGGCCACCGCGCGTCCTTCGCGCAGCAGCTTGTAACCGGGGATATTGTCCTTCAAGACTTGGAGCGGGTTGCTTCCGAGTCGGGACAGGCCGACGAGTTCCAGCTGGAACAGCAGTCGGGTCGTGGCCTCGCTGAGGCCGGTGGACTGGCGCGTCGCGACGATGCGACCGATCCAGCAGCCGGCGTCGTACTCGACCCCGGCGATCGCGTCGACCAGCCGGCTCTCCAGCGTGCTGTAGTTGATGCGGCCCACACCATACCAGCTGCCCTTGCAGCTGCCGCCGCCCTCGGCGGCAGCGTTGCGGCGCGGTGCGTCGGGCGTCGGGCCGAACAGCGGCCATTGCCAGCCGAGTTCGATCTGTTCCGACAGCCCGCGCGTCAGCCGGTAGGTCGCGCTGAGCGTGCGATACGGTCCTGGCGAATAGCGCGCGCTGACGATCGAGCGCGTCACGCGGTTGCTGTCGGGGCTGTACTGCAGCGAGGCATCGAGCGACCACGCCGGGATCAGCGCGGTCGAAGCGAGCAGCAGCACGTCCGAGAAGCGCTGCGTCAGCGGCTGCGCGTCGGGCGTGATGAGTTGGTCGCGCAGCAGATAGCGCTGCGCGATGCCCAGCCGCAGGCGCTCGGCGCCGGACTCGGGGTTGATGAAGCGGGTCGTGACGCCGGCGGTCACCTGGTGCGCGTCCGAGACCCGGTCGACACCCGAAAAAGCGTTGTCGGTGAAGATCGAATCGAAGTTGAAATCCTTCGCATAGGCGTCGAAGTTCGGCAGCCCGCTCTGGTCGCGGTACGGCGTGTTCACATACAGCAGCCGCGGCTCGAGCGTCTGGCGCACCGGCTTGCCGAAGAACGTCGTGTCGCGCTCGAACACCCAGGCGCTGTCGAGGCTCACGGTCGGAATCACCCGGGTGCCGTTCGCGGCCGTGCTGGCGCTGCCGAACGGCTGGTCGATCGAGTACGACGCGGCGTTGAACGAGAGCTTCGGTGTCAGCGTCCAGCCCGGCGTGACGTACGGCCACGCGACGCTGCCGAGCGCGTGCACACGGTTGCCGGTCGGGCGCGGCGTCAGCGAGGCGTTGGCCGGGTTCGTGAAGCGGTTGAACTCGGTCTCGAAGCCGAGTTCGAACCCCGGCCCGACGCGCCCGGTGTAGCGGGCACCGATCTGCGGCGCGCGCTCGTAAGGCGCCTCGATGCGCGTGCTCGGGTCAGTCGTCTGCAGCACCTGCCACTTCTGCACGCGTGCGTAGGTGTTCCAGTCGCCGAACGGCCGGCTGATCTGGAAGTCGGAGGCGAGCAGGCGCGGCGTCAGGCTCGACGAGAGATCGCGCGGGAAGTCTTTCCAGTAGTCGTCGTCGGAGACGCGCAGCACGCGCATCTTCAGCAGCAGGTCGTTGCCGAAATCGCTCTCGTGGCCGGCCGTCAGCGCATAGCGCGAGTTGCCGGTGACGCGGTCGTTCGGCATCAGGTTGAGCTTCACCTCGCCACCGTACGACGGCTCGAGGTAGCGGAACTCGGTCTCGACCGACGGGCCGCGGCGTGTGCTGATCTCGGGCGTGATGGTCGCGTCGCGGTTCGGCGCGATGTTCCAGTAGTACGGGATCGAGAACTGGAAGCCGCTCTTCGAATCCAGCCCCATGCTCGGCGGCAGCCAGCCCGACTTGCGCTCGTCGCTGAGCGGGAAGCTCATCTTCGGCGCCGCCAGGATCGGCACGCCGTAAAAGCGCAGCACCGCGCCCTCGGCGACGCCGGTGTTGGTGGCGAAGTCGAGGTTGACCTTGGTCGTCGTCAACAGCCAAGCCGGGCCGCCCGAGCCATCAGCCGGGCAGCTGGTGTAGGTCGCCGCGGTCGCAACCGCGCGCTGGTCGTCGATGAAGTCGATGCGCTTGGCCACGCCGCCGGCCCCGGTGCGCGCAAAGTGATACGTCGGGCTCAGGAAGAAACCCTCGAACCGCTGCACCTTCAGCTGCAGCTCGGGGCCGGTGTAGACGTTGCCGTCGCGACTGATGCGAACGTTGCCGAGCGCAGTGGCGAGGTCGTCGGCCTGCTCGTAGCGCAGCTTGTCGGCGCTGATCCGCATGCCGCCGCGCCGGAACTCGGCATGGCCTTCGGCGACGGCGTCGAGGTCGGGGCTGCCGGTGACGGTCTGCGCGTTCAGCGTGATCGGCAGGCGCCGCGCCGCGTCGCCGCGTGGCGCCAGCTGCAGCACCGGCGACGGGCGCAGCTCGATCGGCTCGTCGGGCCCCGTGACGCCCTGCGCCCGCACCGCTCCCGCCAGCATCGCGACGAGCGCCGCGGCCAGCAGGGTCAGCAGCGGCCGGGCCGCGTGGGGTCGAGGAAGAAGCAGCACCAGACGTGATGACCGAGAGCGAGTGAGACGGAGCGCCGGCCGATGCGGGCCTCGGTGCAGCGCCCGCGGCGGCACCGAGCCTGCCCGAGGCAGTGTGGTTTGTAGAATCGATTATCCACGAGGCCCCCAACGTCAGCACCGATTGAGCACCCCCGCTTCTCCTCTTGCTTCCCCTGCAGCACCGCTGCCTCCGATCACCTGGCCCGACGCGGGCCGCCACGCGGCGTTCGACGCTTGGTTCGCGGCGATCGCACCGAGCCACCAGCTGCAGATCGGCAGCCTGCGCGCGGCGTCGAGCGATGCGAGCTTTCGGCGCTACTTCCGGGTCGACGCTGAGGATGCCGGCGTGCGCCGCAGCTTCATCGTGATGGACGCCCCGCCGCCGCTCGAAGACGTGCGCCCGTTCATCCGGATCGCCGCGTTGCTGCACGACGCCGGGCTGAACGCGCCGACCGTGCTCGAGCAGGACGTGCGACACGGCTTTCTGCTGCTCACCGACCTCGGCGCCGAGCTCTACCTGAACGCGCTGAACGAGGCCGGTGCACGCGGCGACATGAAGCGCTGCGACACGCTGATGCGCGACGCCGTGCGCGCGCTGATCCAGTGGCAGACGCGCGCCGACGCGAGCGCGCTGCCGCCGTACGACGACGCGCTGTTGCGCCGCGAGCTGCAACTGTTCCCCGACTGGTGCGTGACGCGCGAATGCGGCGTGGTCTGGAGCGCCGACGAGCAGCAGACCTGGAACGACGCCTGCGACGCGCTCGTCGCCAGCGCGCTCGCGCAGCCGACCGTCGCGGTGCACCGCGATTACATGCCGCGCAACCTGATGGTCACGACCGAGCACAACCCCGGCATTCTGGATTTTCAGGACGCGGTGCGCGGCCCCGTCAGCTACGACCTCGCCTGCCTGCTGCGCGACGCCTTCATCTCGTGGGACGAAGAGTTCGAAATCGACGTCGCGGTGCGCTACTGGGAAGCCGCGCGCAAGGCCGGGCTGGATCTGCCCGACGACTTCGGCGAGTTCTGGCGCCAGGTCGAGTGGATGGGACTGCAGCGGCACCTGAAAGTGCTCGGCATCTTCTGCCGCCTGAAGCATCGCGACGCCAAGCCGAAGTACAGCGAAGACCTGGCGCGCTTCTTCAACTACGCGCACAAGGTCGCGGCGCGCTACAACGCGCTGCGGCCGCTGTCGCGGCTGCTCGAGCCGCTGATGGGCGCAACGCGAGTCGAAGGCTTCTACTAACCCAAAGGAAACTCAGGCCAGCGCAGGGCCGCCCCAAGCGGCCTGAGTTCCCCGCGGGGGACCGGCCCGAAGGGCCGCAGGGGCTGTCATCAGTCGGAGAGCGCCAGCGAGGACTGCACCGGCGCGCCCTTCTTCGGCCGCGGCTGGGTCTCGCAGCCGGCCGCGAGCAGCCACGGGTCGCGGTCTTCGCCGCCGAAGGTCTTGACGAGAAAGTCGACGAACACGCGCGTGCGCGCCGGCACGTGTTTGCGCGTCGGCATGC
>JAZJZJ010000107.1:0-13013 GCA_040389925.1 Pseudomonadota bacterium | reverse complement strand
CGCGCCGACCTTCATCGCCTGGTCCATCACCTTGCAGATCTTCTCGGCGTGGGCCTCGGAGAGCGCGCCGCCGAAGACCGTGAAGTCCTGGCTGAACACGAACACCAGGCGGCCGTTGATCATGCCGTAGCCGGTGACGACACCGTCGCCCGGCGGCCGGTTGTCGGCCATGCCGAAGTCATGGTTGCGGTGCTCGACGAACATGTCCCACTCCTCGAACGTGTCGGTGTCGAGCAGCAGCTCGATGCGCTCGCGCGCCGTCAGCTTGCCCTTGCCGTGCTGCGCCGCGATGCGCTTTTCGCCGCCGCCCAAGCGCGCCCGGGCGCGCTTGGCTTCGAGCTGCTGGATGATGTCGTGCATGGTGTCGTCTACCTCGGTTCTTGTTCAAACAGGTTCAGCAAACTGCGCGCCGCCGATGATGGCGCAACGCGGGCTTCGGTGACATCGCGAATGGTCGTCGGCAGCGCGTGGCGCACACCCGCGTGGTGGCGAAAGTCGGCATGCAGGCGGGCGTGGACGATGTCCCACATCCAGGCCAGCGCCTGCGTCTTGCGGCGCGCGTCGAACTCGCCGCTGGCGCGTCGTTTCGAGTGGAACTCTTCAACGGCCGACCAGAAGGCATCGATGCCCTGGCTCTTCAGCGCGCTGAGCTGCATCACGCGCGTGACCCATTGCTCCGGCGCGGCGTGTGCGCCGAACATGCGCAGCGAGCTGTTGATCTGGGCCTGTGCGCGCGTGGCCGCATCGGGGTCGAGGTCGGCCTTGTTGATGACGACCAGGTCGGCCAGCTCCATCACACCCTTCTTGATCGCCTGCAAATCGTCGCCGGCGTTCGGCAGTTGCAGCAGCACGAACATGTCGGTCATGCTCGCGACCGCCGTCTCGCTCTGGCCGACGCCGACGGTCTCGACGATGACGACGTCGTAGCCCGCCGCCTCGCAGACCAGCATCGCCTCGCGCGTCTTCTCGGCCACGCCACCGAGCGTGCCGGAGGCCGGACTCGGGCGGATGTACGCGGCATCAACGACCGACAACCGCTCCATCCGCGTCTTGTCGCCGAGGATCGAGCCGCCGGAGATGCTCGACGACGGGTCGATCGCGAGCACCGCGACGCGGTGGCCTTACGCGATCAGCGCGAGGCCGAGCGCCTCGATGAAGGTCGACTTGCCGACGCCCGGCACGCCCGAGATACCGAGCCGCATGCCCTGCCCGGTGTGCGCGAGCAACGTGTTCAGCAACTCGTCGGCGCGCGCACGGTGATCGGACCGCGTCGATTCGAGCAGCGTGATCGACTTCGCAAGCGCACGCCGGTCGCCGCGGCGCACGCCATCCACCAACGCCTGATCGACGGGATCGAGGGCCACGGGCGTGTCAGGCCTTGACGATGCTCGCGCGGATCTGTTCGAGCACGTCTTTAGCGCTCGCCGGGATCGGCGTGCCCGGGCCGTAAATGCCCTTCACGCCGGCCTCGTACAGCATCTCGTAGTCCTGGCGCGGAATCACGCCGCCGACGAACACGATGATGTCGTCGGCACCCTGCTTCTTCAGCGATTCGATGATCGCGGGCACGAGCGTCTTGTGGCCGGCAGCGAGCGTGCTGACACCGACCGCATGCACGTCGTTCTCGATCGCCTGGCGCGCGCACTCGTCGGCGGTTTGAAAGAGCGGCCCCATGTCGACGTCGAAGCCCAGATCGGCGAATGCGGTCGCGACGACCTTGGCGCCGCGGTCATGACCGTCCTGGCCGAGCTTGGCAATCATCACGCGCGGGCGCCGGCCCTGGTCTTCGGCGAACTGGGCGATCTCGCCTTTGAGCTTGTCCCAGCCTTCGGCACTGTCATAAGCGGCTGCATACACACCGGTCACCTTTTGCGTATCGGCGCGGTGGCGCCCCCAGGCTTTTTCGAGTGCGTCGGAGACTTCGCCGACGGTCGCACGAAGCCGTACCGCCTTGATGCTCAGATCGAGCAGGTTGCCTTCGCCGCTCTCGGCACAGATCGTCAGCGCATCGAGCGCGGCTTGCGTCTTCGCCGTGTCGCGGTTCGCGCGCACCTGCTTCAGGCGCGCGATCTGGCCTTCGCGCACCATCGCGCCGTCGACGTCGAGCGTCTCGATCGCGTCTTCGGTCTTCAGCTTGTACTTGTTGACGCCGACGATCACGTCCTTGCCCGAATCGATGCGCGCCTGCTTCTCGGCCGCGCTGGCCTCGATCTTCAACTTGGCCCAGCCGCTGTCGACCGCCTTGACCATGCCGCCCATCGCGTCGACCTCGTCGATGATCTTCCACGCGGCATCGGCCATGTCCTGGGTCAGCTTCTCCATCATGTAGCTGCCGGCCCAGGGGTCGACGACGTTGGTGATGTGGGTCTCTTCCTGGATGATCAGCTGCGTGTTGCGTGCGATGCGGGCGCTGAACTCGGTCGGCAGCGCGATCGCCTCGTCGAGCGCGTTGGTGTGCAGGCTCTGCGTGCCGCCAAAGACCGCGGCCATCGCCTCGATCGTGGTGCGCACGACGTTGTTGTACGGGTCTTGCTCGGTCAGCGACCAGCCCGAGGTCTGGCAGTGCGTGCGCAGCATCAGGCTCTTCGGGTTCTTCGCGCCGAACGCGGTCATGATCTTCCACCACAGCAGTCGCGCGGCGCGCATCTTCGCGACTTCCAGGTAGAAGTTCATCCCGATCGCCCAGAAAAAGCTCAGGCGGCCGGCGAACTCGTCGACATCGAGGCCTTTGGCGAGCGCTGCCTTCACGTACTCGCGGCCGTCGGCCAGCGTGAACGCCAACTCGAGCGCCTGGTTCGCGCCGGCCTCCTGCATGTGGTAACCCGAGATCGAGATCGAGTTGAACCTCGGCATGTTTTGTGCCGTGTATTGGATGATGTCGCCGATCGCCCGCATGCTCGGCTCGGGCGGGAAGATGTAGGTGTTGCGAACCATGAACTCCTTCAGGATGTCGTTCTGGATCGTTCCACTGAGCTTGTCCTGCGAGACACCCTGCTCCTCGGCCGCGACGATGTAGCCGGCGAGCACCGGCAGCACCGCGCCGTTCATCGTCATCGAGACGCTGACCTTGTCGAGCGGAATGCCGTTGAGCAGGATCTTCATGTCCTCGACCGAGTCGATCGCGACGCCCGCCTTGCCCACGTCACCGGTGACGCGCGGGTGGTCGCTGTCGTAGCCGCGGTGCGTGGCGAGGTCGAACGCGACGCTCACGCCCTGCCCGCCGGCGGCCAGCGCCTTGCGGTAGAAATCGTTCGACGCCTCGGCGGTCGAGAAACCGGCGTACTGGCGGATCGTCCACGGCCGCACCGCGTACATCGTCGCCTGCGGGCCGCGCACGAACGGCGCGAAGCCGGGCAGCGTGTCGGTGTACGGCAAGCCCTGCAGATCGGCCGCGGTGTAGAGCGGCTTGACTGGAATGCCCTCGGGCGTGATCCAGGTGAGCGCCTGCGCATCGCCGCCCGGCGCCGACTTCGCGGCTGCCTTCTGCCACGCGGCGAGCGCGTCCGAATTCAGAATCTTGTCGTCCGACATGGTGTGCGTCCCCCGGCGTGCAGCGCCCAGTATGTGGGCTGGACGGCTTGCACGAAGGGCTTCATAATTCAAAATTGAATTCTAGCTCCAGATTCACACTCATGGCTACCCTCAGCACCGACCTCGCCAAACCGCCCGGCCCCGCGCCGCTGCGCGAGCGCGCGCTCTACGAGCAGGTGGCCGAGCGGTTGCGCGGCCGCATCCTCGCCCACACGCTGCACCCGGGCAGCTGGATCGACGAACAGGCGCTCGCGGCCGAGTTCGGCATCAGCCGCACGCCGCTGCGCGAGGCGCTGAAGGTGCTCGCCGCCGAGGGTCTGGTGACGATGAAGCTGCGCCGCGGCGCCTACGTCACCGAGGTCTCCGAGCGCGACCTGGCCGAGGTCTACCACCTGTTGTCGCTGCTCGAAAGCGACGCGGCCGTGGTCGTCGCGCGCAGCGCCAGCGCGGCACAGATCGGCGAGCTGCTCGCACTGCACCAGCAGCTGGAGGACGCCGTCGACGACCGCGACGCCTTCTTCGCGGCGAACGAGCGCTTCCACATGACGCTGCTCGAGATTGCCGACAACCGCTGGCGCAACCAGCTCGTGGCCGACCTGCGCAAGGTGATGAAGCTGAACCGTCATCACTCGCTGTTCAAGCAGGGCCGGCTCGAGGCCTCGCTGAAGGAGCATCGTCAAATCATGGCCGCGCTGAAGGCGCGCAACGGCGAACGGGCGCAGGCGCTGATGCAGCAGCACTTCGCGAACGGCAAGCAGGCCGCCTCGCTGACCTGACTCACCCGCGCTCGAATCGCCCTGCCTCGGCAATTTGTATCGTGGCGTGATACATATGAGCGCCATCGACGCCATGCCGACCCGCCTCGCCCCATGAAGCTCAACATCCTGTCCGATTTGCATCTGGGCTTCGGTGCCATGGAGCGGCCGGAGAACGACGCCGATGTTGTCGTGCTGGCGGGTGACCTGTCGCGCCCGCTCGAAGCGGCCGTTTGGGCTCTGCGTTTCGAGAAGCCGGTGATCTACGTGCTCGGCAATCACGAGTTCTACGGCAGCAGCATCGATGGCGCCGCCGAGCAGCTCAAGCGCCTGTGCGAGGGCACGCACGTGCATGTGCTCGATGACAGCGACGTCGTTGTCGATGGTGTGCGCTTTCTGGGCAGCACCTTGTGGACCGACTTCGAGCTGTTCGACGACACCGCGAAAAGGGCCGAGTCGATCGCGCAGGCGCGCCAACTGATCCGCGACTTCAGCCGGATCCGCACCCGCGAGGCCGAGCGCGCCATGTTCACCCCGGAGGATTCGGCGGCGCTGTTCCGCCGGCACAGCCGCTGGCTCGGCGCTCGCCTGTCGACACCGCACGCGGGGCCGACCGTCGTCGTCACGCACCACGCGCCGTCGCGGCAGAGTATCCATCCGCGCTTTGCCGACTCGCTGCTCAACGCCTGCTTCGTGTCCGATGCGCAGCATCTGCTGGGCGCCGACCGGGCGCAGCTGTGGATTCACGGCCATACCCACGACAGCTTCGACTACAGCGTGAACGGCACGCGCGTCGTCTGCAACCCGCGCGGCTATGCCAGGAACGGTGTGGTCGAGAACCCGCGCTTCGATCCGAACTTCATCATCGAGGTCGGCTGACGACGTCGCTCACACACCCAAGGGACACACGCCATGGTCGCCACCGCGCTGACCGCGATGTTCGCCCTGGAGCGCCCGTGGTGACGAGACCGCACGCACCACCATGTTCGACACGGTGCGAAGCTTGGCGTGCCTGGCCAGCGGCCTGCACGGGAATGTTGCGCCCGCCCGTCGCGTCCAACCGGCACCGGGACCCGATCGAGGGCGCCCACGAAAGGAGCCATCCCATGACCACCCACGTGACCACATTGACAGCGCGCGAACAGGTCGCCGACCGCACCACCGCGTTTCACTTCAGCAAGCCGGCGGGGTTCGAGTTCAAGCCCGGCCAGGCGATCGATCTCGTTCTTGCAGGGAGTGCTGCCGACGACCCGAACGCGCGTCACGCGTTCTCGATCGTCAGCGCACCGTTCCAGCACGAGCTGGTGATCGCCACGCGCATGCGCGACAGCGTCTTCAAGTGCGCGCTCGGCGCAACCGCCATCGGCTCGCAGCTCGTGATCGACGGACCGTTCGGATCGATGACGCTGCACAAGAATCCGGTGCGCGCGGCCGTCATGATCGCCGGCGGCATCGGCATCACGCCGTTGATGAGCATGCTGCGGCAAGCAACGCAGGACCACACCACGCAGCAGCAACTTCTGCTCTATTCCAATCGACGCCCGGAAGACGCCGCCTTTCTGGCTGGGCTGCAGGCACTCGCCGGGCAGAACCGCAACTTCCGGCTGCACGCGACGATGACGCAGATGCAGGCGTCCGGCCGCCCTTGGGATGGGCCGACCGGCCCGATCGACGCGGCACGCGTGAAGGCCGCCATTGCCGATCTGAGCGCACCGATTTTTTATGTCGTCGGGCCGCCGCGAATGGTCGAGGGAATGCGTCAGGTCCTGACTGGTGCGAGCGTCGACGATGACGACATCCGCAGCGAGGAGTTCCACGGCTACTGATCTGCAAACCCTGCACCAAAACCCGAGCGTGCGCGGCTGCGACACAATCGGACTCATGACCCGCCCTGCTCTCAGCCTGATCGCCGCCGTCGCCCGCAACGGCGCGATCGGCAAGGGCAACGCGCTGCTGTGGCGCGAACCCGAAGACCAGAGGCACTTCCGCCGCGTCACGCTGGGCTCGCCGGTGATCATGGGCCGCAAGACTTGGGATTCGCTGCCGGCCCGCTTCCGCCCGCTGCCGGGCCGGCGCAACATCGTCGTCACGCGCAGCGCCGAGTGGCACGCCGATGGCGCCGAGGCGGTCACGTCGATCGACGCGGCGCTCGCGCTGCTGGCGGGCAGTGACAAGGCTTTCGTGATCGGCGGCGCCGAGATCTACGCGCTCGCGCTGCCGCTCGCCGACGAACTGGTGCTGACCGAGATCGATGCCGACCTCGACGGCGACATCTTCTTCCCGACCTGGGATCGCCGCCGCTACACCTGCACCAGCCGCGACCCGCGCATCGGCTACAGCTTCGTCACCTACAGAAAGACCGCAGAAACCTGACCTGTCGGGCCTGTGGATTCCACGGGCCTGGACGCCGGATGCGCGCTTGACAAGAATGGTGCAATCCATAAGATATATGTTTTCTATATCTTAAAACGTCATGGCACGAATCCAACTCTGCGACGAACACGAGGTCGCGCGACTGGTCCACGGCTTCTATGCCAAGGTGCGACAGGACGCCACACTGGGGCCGTTCTTCGCCGCGCACGTCGCCGATTGGGATCAGCACCTCGCGAAGATGGTCGACTTCTGGTCGTCGACCCTGCGCGGAACGGCGCGCTACCGAGGCACGCCGATGGCCACGCACGCGGCCCTGCCCGGCCTCGATGCCGGCATGTTCAAACACTGGCTGCGCCTGTTTCGTGAAACCACGCTGACGCTCGACAATCCCGGCTTGCGCGAACGCGCCGACGATCTGGCGGCGCGCATTGCGCAAAGCCTCTGGTACGGCTACCAGATCACGCGCGCGCCGGATCGCATCCCGGAAGAACTCGGCGCACAGGCCGCGCTCGGCGTTTCGGATGCACACTGACGGCCCGCAGAAGACACGCAACACGCATCACTGGAGGTGACCTGATGGACAGTGCAGTCATGAGTCTGCTCGGCGCTTTTGTGCTGTCGATCATCGGCCTGTTCGTCTTCGTGTGGTCGCTGCGTCAGGGGCTGCTGGTCGAGAACCCGGTGGCCGCGTCGGTCATCTTTGCACCCGGCGAGGTCGGCAAGGTCGACGATCCGGCTCTCTCGGCGACGGCGCAGCACTCGATGCAGCGAGCGGTCGACGCGCCTGCCGCCGCCGTCGATGCCGCCGCCATCGAAGCACGGGTTGCGTCCGACCAGTCTTCCGCCTTCCCGGTCTTCATGTTCATCGCATTTGCGTGCATGTGGCTGCTGCTGGGCTCGGCCGCCGGCTTGATCTCGTCGATCAAGCTGCATGCTCCCGACTGGCTGGTGAGCGAGGCCTGGATGACCTTCGGCCGCCTGCGCACCGTCCACCTCACCGCAGTGCTCTACGGCTGGATCACGAACGCGGCGCTGGGCATGATCCTGTGGGTGCTGCCGCGCCTGCTCGGCACGCGCCTGCTCGGCGGCATCTGGGCCATGCTCGGCGGCGCGCTGATCAACACCGGCATCGCCGGCGGGATCGGCGCGATCGGCACCGGCTGGAGCGATGGCATGGAGTACCTGGAGATTCCGTGGCAGTTCGCGATCTTCATCTTCGTCGGCTTCGTGCTCGTGATCCTGCCGGTGCTGTTCACGCTGGTGAACCGCAAGGTCGAACACCTGTATGTCAGCGCCTGGTACATGGTCGCAGCGCTGCTCTGGATCGCACTGCTCTTCCTCGTCGGCAAGCTGCCCGGCGTGCACACCGGCGTGCAGCAGGCGACCACCAACTGGTGGTACGGCCACAACGTGCTGGGGCTGTGGTTCACGCCGGTCAGCGTCGGCGCGATCTACTACTTTCTGCCCAAGATCATCGGCCGGCCGGTCAGCTCCTACAACCTGTCGATCCTCGGTTTCTGGACCCTCGCGTTCTTCTACGGGCAGGTCGGCGGCCACCATCTGATCGGCGGCCCGGTCCCCGGCTGGCTCACCACGCTGTCGATCGTGCAGAGCGTGATGATGATCATTCCGGTGATCGCGTTCAGCATCAACATGGGCGGCACGCTGCGCGGTCGCATGCGCCTGGCGCGCTACTCACCGACCTTGCGCTTCATGATGTTCGGCGGCCTGATGTACCTGGCCTCGTCGCTGCAGGGCACGCTCGAGTCGCTGCGCAGCGTGAACCAGGTGACTCACTTCACGCACTTCACGGTGGCGCATGCACATCTGGGCGCTTACGGCTTTGTCACGATGGTGCTGTTCGGGGCGATCTACTTCATGATGCCGCGCGTACTCAACTGGGAGTGGCCGTACCCGAAGCTGATCACGCTGCAGTTCTGGCTCGCAGCGATCGGCATCACGATCTATTTCGTCGGGCTGTCGATCGGCGGCTGGCTGCAGGGCGAGGCGATGCTCGATCCGAAGCGGCCGTTCATGGAGTCGGTGACGCTGATGGCACCCTACCTCGTGTCGCGCTCGGTGGGGGGCTCGCTGATGTTGCTCAGCCACCTGATCTTCGTCTTCCACTTCCTGGCGATGGCCCTGCGCTTCGGGCCGACGCGCACCAGCGCTGCGCTGTTCTGGCAACAGGGTCTGCAGGAGCGCAGCCATGGACAATGAAGTCAAGCTCGCCGCCGGAGCGATGGTGGCGCTGAGCGTCGCGACGGCGGCGCTGGTGGTGATGCCCTACATCCAGGTCCGCGACGTCAAGCCGCTGCCCGGCCTCAAGGCCTACACCAGCGAGCAATTGCGAGGGCGCAACGTCTACATCGCGAATGGCTGCGTCTACTGTCACACCCAGCAACCCCGCGATCGGAACTTCGGTCCCGACCTGGCGCGTGGCTGGGGTCGCGCCTCCGTCCCGGCCGACTATGTGTACGACCGGCCGCACCTGCTCGGCAGCATGCGCACCGGCCCCGACCTGTTCAACATCGGCACGCGCCAACCCAGCAAGGACTGGCAGCTCGGCCACCTGTATCAACCACGCGCCTATGTGCCGGGGTCGATCATGCCGTCCTACCCCTATCTGTTCTACGTGAAGGCCGCGGCGGAAGAAGGCGAACAGGTGCTGAACCTGCCGCCGGGCACCGCCCCGGTGGGCAAGGTGGTGGTGCCCACGCCCGATGCGCTGGATCTGGTCAAGTACCTGCAGGCACTCGACCACACCTACCCGGTGCTGCCCGCCGAGCCGAAGCCCTGACGCCGATTCAACGCAAGGTCGCCATCATGTCCAACGAATCCGAGCCGGGCCACCGCGCGCAGCAGCGCGAAACGACGGAGCCGTCCGAACGCAGCCGGCCGATTCCGCTGATCGTTGCGCTGATCACGCTCGCGGTGGTGGTGACCGGCGTGCTCTACATCCTGTTTTCGGAGCCGTTCGGCCCGGCCGATCTCGGTGACCGGCGCACCTTGGCCGACCTGCGCCCCGCCGTGGCCCGGCCCGGCCAGGGCGCGGATGGCCAGCAGGTTTTCAACGCCAACTGCGTAGCCTGTCACCAAGCCACCGGCAAGGGCCTGCCGGGCGTGTTCCCGCCGCTCGACGGCTCGGAATGGGTCACCGGCGACGCGCGCGTTCTCGCCAACATCGTGCTGCACGGCGTGACCGGCGAGATCAGCGTCGCGGGGCAGACCTACAAGGGCGCGATGCCGGCCTTCGCGCAGCTCGGCGATGCCGAACTGGCCGCCGTCCTCAGCCATGTTCGCAGCGCATGGTCGAACAAAGCCGCGGCGATCAAGGCCGATCTGATCGCGGCCGAACGCAAGGCCAGCGCGCGCACGACACCGTTCGCAGGCAGCGACGAGTTGAAGGCGCTGGCCGGAAAGACGCCCTGAGCATGCGGCTGACCACGATGTCGGACTACGCGCTGCGCCTGCTGATGTATGCAGCGCAACAGCCGCAGCGCCTGTGCACCATCGCCGAGGTGGCGCAGGCGTACGCGATCTCCGAAGCGCATCTGATGAAGATCACGCATCAGCTCGCGCTCGGGGGTTGGCTCGTCACCGTCCGCGGCAAAGGCGGCGGGCTGCGTTTGGCGCGACGCCCCGAAGAGATCAACCTGGGTGCGGTGGTGCGCAGCATCGAGCCCGACTTCTCGCTGGTCGAATGCTTCGCGAGCGGCAGCACGTGCACGCTGACGGGCCAGTGCCGACTCACCGGCGTGCTCCAGAGCGCGCTGCAAGGATTCATGGACGGCCTGGACCGGCACACGCTCGCCGACATCCTGCCGCCGCAGTCGCCCGAGAAGCCCGCGGCCGGCAAGCGCCCGACAACCGTGCGCATCCGGGCGGCCTGATGGGGCGCACCGCGCTGGCCACCCTTGCGCTGGCGCTGGCGGGATGGTGGAGCGCGGCCTGGCTCACGCGGGACTTCCAAGTCTGGACCATGGAGGGCGCGCGCCGCCTCAGCGTCATCGAACAGCCGGTGGCCGCGCCGAAGGCCACGCTCGCCGGGCCCGGCATCGCCGAGACGGACCTGCGCGCCTGGCTGAGCGGCAGCGGCCGGGCGACGATCGTCGACTTCGTCTACACGCGCTGCCCGACCGTCTGCACGACGCTGGGCAGCAGCTTCCAGCAGCTTCAGCAGGCACTCGCGAAGGACCCGGCCGACGGTGTGAAGCTGCTGTCGATCAGCTTCGACCCGACCCATGACGACCTCCCGAGCCTGCAGCGCTACGCCGCCCAGTGGCGCGCCGACCCCAGCCGCTGGGGGATCGCAACGGTTCGCGACGCCGATCAATTGCAACACCTGCTGCGCGCGTTTCAGGTCGTGGTGATCGACGATGGCAGCGGCGGCTACGAGCACAACGCAGCGCTGCTGGTCCTGGACGGACGCGGACGTCTGATCCGGATCTTCGACACCAGCGAACTCGAACTCGCGCTGAACCACGCCCGCTCGATCGCGCGACGAGGGACGCGCGAATGACACCGACGCATCGCGCCGACGCACCAAGCGCCACGTGGCGACTGTGCGCGGCCTGGCTCCTGCTCGCGCTGATGCTGTTGCCGCCGGTGCGGCGGATGACCGAGTCCGGCATGACCGCCCACATGCTGATCCAGTATCCGTGCCTGATGCTGGTGGGCGCCCTGCTCGTGGCGGCGCTGCCGGCGCGTTGGCTGGCGCGCGCACAGCGCTGGAACGAGCTGGGCATCGCGGGGCTCGTCGGCAGCGCGCTCACGCTGGCGGTGCTGATGATCCCGCGCGTGCTGGACCTGGCGCTCGTCGACGCACGGGTCGAGGCGATGAAACTGATCGCTCTGATCGCCAGCGGCGCCGCGCTCAGACTCTCCTGGCAACGCGCCGGCGTGGTGCTGCAGGCGTTCTTTCTGGGCAACGTGCTGCCGATGACGGCCGTGGTCGGCACCCTGTACCAGGAGTCTGCGACCCGCGTCTGCAATGCCTACCGGCTTGACGACCAGCAGATCCTCGGCCAGGCGCTGGTCTGGATCGCGATCGCGACGGCAGCGCTCTGGCTGGTCCAAGTCAGCACGGCTTCGCTCCGTCTGCGCACGCGGGTAAAGTTTTCATCCATCAAATACCTGGATCGACCATGAAGATCGCCACCTGGAACGTCAACTCGCTCGCGGTGCGCCTGCCGCAGCTGCTCGATTGGCTCGCGTTGCACCAGCCCGACGCGCTGTGCCTGCAGGAGACCAAGCTCACCGACGACAAGTTTCCGCACGCCGCGATCACGGCCGCCGGCTACCAGGTGCAGTGGTTCGGGCAAAAAACCTACAACGGCGTCGCACTCGTCAGCAAGTCGGTCGCGACCGACGTGGTGCGCAACATTCCCGGTCACGACGACACCCAGGCGCGCGTCATCGCGGCCACGGTCGACGGCGTGCGCATCGTCGGCGTCTACATCCCGAACGGGCAATCGGTCGAGAGCGAGAAGTTCCCGTACAAGCTCGCGTGGCTGACCGCACTGCGCAACTGGCTCGAGACCGAACTGGCCGCGCACCCGCAGCTCGCGCTGCTCGGCGACTACAACATCGCGCCCGAAGACCGCGACGTGTACGACCCGGTCACCTGGGCCGGCCAGGTGCTGTGCACGCCGGAGGAGCGCGCGCACTTCAAGGGCCTGATTGCGCTCGGTCTGCACGACGCGTTCCGCCTGTTCGAGCAGCCGCCGAAGCAGTACAGCTGGTGGGACTACCGCATGCTCGGCTTCCAGAAGAACAAGGGCCTGCGGATCGACCACATCCTCGTCAGCGAGGCGTTGAAGCCGCGCGTGCGCAGCGTCGTGATCGATCGTCCGACACGCAAGAACGATCGGCCCAGCGACCACGCGCCGGTGATCGCCGAACTCGAGTTCGACTAGCGCTCAATCGTCCAGGCCAAGCTCCTGGATCTTGCGCGTGATGGTGTTGCGCCCGATGCCGAGTTTCTGCGCGGCCTCGATGCGGCGCCCGCGTGTGATCTCGAGTGCGGTGCGAATCAGCTGCGCCTCGAACTTGTGGGTCAGGGTGTCCCAGACCTGCGGGTCGCCCGACTGCAGCAGGCTGCGCGCCTCCTGTTCGAGCCCGCCGAGCCAATGCGGCGCGGCGGCGAGCGGCGCCGCGGTGATGGGCGCGGCGAGCGCGGCGGCCGGGGCCGTCGCTGCATTCGAGGCCGGGGCCGGTTCGAGCGCCACCGGTTCGCGCGCGATCCGCGTCGGCACCACCGACACGGCCTCGGCGACAAAGGTCTCGACCGCCAGTTCGGGCGGCAGATCCTTCGCCTCGATCATCTGCGCCGGCGCCATCACGGTCAGCCAG
>JAZJZJ010000106.1:0-6912 GCA_040389925.1 Pseudomonadota bacterium | reverse complement strand
CGCGCATGCTCGCGCTCGGCGCCGACTGGTGCAACTCGGCGCGCGGCTTCATGTTTTCGCTCGGCTGCATCCAGGCGCAGACCTGCCACACCGGCAACTGCCCGACCGGCGTGGCCACGCAAGACGACCAGCGCTCGCGCGCGATCGTCGTGCCGACCAAGGCCGAGCGCGTCTTTCACTTCCACCAGAACACCCTGATGACGCTGAAGGAACTGGTGCAAGCCGCCGGCCTGGCCGACCCGGGCCACATCACCGCGGCCCACATCGTGCGCCGCACCGCCGAGCAGAGCGTGAAGCTGCTGGCGACCCTGCTGCCGTTCGTGCAGCCGGGCGAACTGCTGCGCGGCGAGATGTCGCAGCAGGTATTTCGCCTCTACTGGCCGATGGCGCAGGCGTCGAGCTTCGCGGTCAACCGGCCCGGCTGAACCGGCGCTCAGGCAGAAGGCGGCAGCGTGTCGATGAAACTCTGCCGCGCCGCCAACTTGTCGGTCAGGCGGGTGAGGTTGGCGTGCTGCGCGCGCCAAGCGATCTGCGGGAAGCGGAAGTCGAGGTAGCCGAGCGCGCAACCGACCGAGATGTCGGCCAGCGACAGATGAGTGCCCGAACACCAAGGCTTGTCGGCCAGGCCGGTGCTGATCGCGTCGATCGAGGCGGTAACTTTGCGCAGTTGCCGGTCGACCCAGGCCTGGCTGCGTTGCTCGGCGGTACGGCCGGGCCAGGTTTGCTCCAGGCGCGCCAGGATCGCGGCGTCGAGGATGCCGTCGCCGAGCGCCTCCCAGGTGCGCACCTCGATGCGCTCGCGGCTGCCCTCGGGGAT
The DNA here is from genome assembly GCA_040389925.1 of Pseudomonadota bacterium. Lineage (GTDB taxonomy): Bacteria > Pseudomonadota > Gammaproteobacteria > Burkholderiales > Burkholderiaceae_C > LMDS01. The sequence continues at coordinate 6,095 of JAZJZJ010000106.1, read as the reverse complement.
CAGCCGGCTCACCGGCGAACGCGTGTCGAGGTACTCGACGATCACGCGCGAATCGAACAAGGCCTCGCCACCGGCGAGCACCAGGCACGGCACCTTGCCGAGCGGGTTCGCGGCCATGATCTTGTCGTTGGCCCACACGTCTTCGAGCTCGTGCTGGTAGTCGAGCTTCTTCTCGGCCATCACGATGCGTACTTTGCGCACGTAAGGGCTGGTGAGTGAACCGATGAGTTTCATTGCGTGTGACCGTCCCTGATGCCATTCGTGCGTGGCGGGGCCGATTTTAGCGGCGCGCCCCCGCGCGGGTCGGTCAACGACGTAGCGTCCAGTCCACACTCGGCGGGCGACCGGCCAGGTTCAGCGTGGCGGTCGCCGCCGGGGTGCGGGCGACCACGCGCCCGCGGCGCACCACCACGAGGCGGTTCGCGCGCAGGCGGATCGCCTCGACCGGATCGTGCGCCTGCAGCAGCACGAAGTCGGCGTGAGCGCCGACTTCGAGGCCATAGCCTTCGAGCCCCATCACCCTGGCCGCGTTCACGGTGACCGCGTCGAAACAGGCACGCATCTGTGCTTGCGAGGTCATCTGCGCGACGTGCAGACCCATCTGCGCGACTTCGAGCATGTCGGCCGAGCCGAGCGAGTACCACGGGTCCATCACGCAGTCGTGGCCGAACGCGACGTTGATGCCGGCGGCCAGCAGTTCGGGCACGCGCGTCATGCCGCGGCGCTTCGGGTAGGTGTCGTGGCGGCCCTGCAGCGTGATGTTGATCAGCGGGTTCGCGATCGCGTGGACCTGCGCCTCGCGCATCAGCGGCAGCAGCTTGCTCACGTAGTAGTTGTCCATCGAGTGCATCGATGTGAGGTGCGAGCCGGTGACGCGGCCGTGCAGGCCGAGCCGGTTCGTCTCGAACGCGAGCGTCTCGATGTGGCGCGACAGCGGGTCGTCGCTCTCGTCGCAGTGCATGTCGACGCGCAAGCCGCGCGCGGCGGCGAGCTCGCACAGAATCTTCACGCTGGTGGCGCCGTCGGCCATGGTGCGCTCGAAGTGCGGAATGCCGCCGACCACGTCGACGCCCAGATCGAGCGCGCGCGTCAGGTTCGCGAGCGCGGTCGGCGCGCGCAGCAGGCCGTCCTGCGGGAACGCGACGAGTTGCAGATCGAGCCAGGGCGCGACCGTCTTCTTCACGTGCAGCAGCGCCTCGACGGCGAGCAGCCGGTCGTCGCACACGTCGACATGGGTGCGGATCGCCAGCAGCCCTTTCGCGACCGCCCAGTCGCAATACTGCAGCGCGCGTTCGACCAGCGCCTGTTGCGTCAGCTGCGGTTTCAGCTCACCCCACAGCGCGATGCCTTCGAGCAGTGTGCCGCTCGCATTGACGCGCGGCAGGCCGTGGCTGAGCGTCGCGTCCATGTGAAAGTGGGGGTCGACGAAGGGCGGGCTCAGCAGCTGGCCCTCGGCCTCGACGATGTGCGCAGCGCCGGGTGCCACCAGGCCGGGGCTGATCGCGGCGATGCGGCCATCGATCGCCAGCACGTCCTGCGATTCACGCCCGTCGGGCAGCCGGGCATTGCGCACCAGCATCGGTTCGGATCGTTCCATCTGCCAACCTTTCACTGTCCAATCCGCCGGAGTCTAGGGCCCGCCAGGCATCGCGGGCATCGACAACGCGCAGCGCATTCGCGCCAGCCATGACCTCCCGGGTCATCGCCGGATTGACGCGGGCGGTTGAAGATGGCCCCAACGCGATCTCTCAACCCCAGGAGCCACACCATGGACGGCATCAACCTCCTCCCGCTCGGCGTCAGCCACATGATCGGTCTCGGCGCGATCGGCTCGTGCCTCGGCGTCGGCCTGCTCGGAGCGAAGTACCTCGAAGCCTCGGCGCGCCAGCCCGAGCTGATGGAGCCGCTGCAGACCAAGGTCTTCCTGCTGGTCGGCGTGCTCGACGGCGCGTTCATCATCGCAACCGGCATCGGGCTGTGGTTCGCCACTGCGAATCCGTTCAAGTAGCCGTTACCGTTCAGGCGCATGGCAGTCTCGGTGCCACGCTCAGTCGTGAATCTGAAGCCGCATGGACCTGCAGACGGTATGACGTCGGCCCTCTGGCAGCCAGGAGCAAGATTCCCGCCAGCCGGTCTTTCCCTGGACTGTCCAAGTCCCCTCGAAGAACGCGAGCGCCTCGCGCGGCTCGGAACGCTCCCTCGATCGAAACCAATCTGCAGGTTGCGAACTGACGTGGCCGCCGAATGTCGCGAGCAAGCTGGCGAGCGCCAAGCGATGGGAACAACGTGTTGAGAAACTACAAGTTACAAGTAGCTCCTGTCGATGCGCAGCGCAATACCGCGCCCAAGGGGTAGACAAGCGCAGAGTCGTCGACCACTCTCGCTGCGCCAATCGGGCCTTGCTCGCCGCAGGCCTCGACCCCGGTAAAAACAAGGGAGATTCGCATGCATTCCATCACGCGTCGATTCGGGACATTGTTCGGCTGCATTCGGTTCGCCGCCGCCGCATCGCTGCTGATGCTTGCCGGTGCGCTGGTCGCCACCGCGGCCCATGCGGCGCGGGACTCGCTGGAGAACCGCTACGACATCGCGGTTTATGACAACAAAGGCAAGCCCGATCTGGTCGTCGACCCGATCCGGCTGAAGTCTCAGCTCAACGTCATCGATCGCTATTTCGACCCGAACAACGCCGCCGACCGATGCGCCTACGAGGAGGGCGCCATCGGCGGCTACGGCTGGCGTCGCCTGATGGTCTTCGACGTGGTCATCGTCAACGCCGGCGACGCTGACCTCGTCGTCGGCGACCGCTCCGATCCGGCCAATCCCTACGCCGGGGCGTTCTACTTCGACGCCTGCCACGGCCACTACCATATGGCGGGCTTCTCCGAGTACCGGCTGCTCTACAGCGACGGCAACCCGGCGCAGGTGGGCCGCAAGCAGGGCTTCTGCTTCGAGGACTCGTTCAACTTCGGCGACCAGCGGAGCAAGGGCTTCAACTGCGGTTATCAGGGCATCACCAGCGGCTGGGGAGACTGGTACTACAAGCAGCTTCCTGGCCAGTGGATCGACGTCACGGGCGTGCCCGAAGGCAACTACGTTCTGGAGGTAGAGATCAACCTCCAGGACGCCCCGTACAAGTTCGACCAAGGCCAGAACCGCTATGCCGACACGACCCGGACCCCGGCGACGGTGCCCAAGCGGCGCGAGCGCTGAGGGGCTACGGAGCCTGCCCCCACAGGGGAAGAGTTCGCAGAGGCGTGCACTTCGCCCTCGACGATGGAAATCTCACCTTCGGAGACACCCGCCGGAAAGTTGAACACCCGGGTCAAATTTGGATCGGCACCAGACCTGTAGGTGGGTCAATTTTCGGTCGGCACCAACACGACGTGATCAACACCGGCAGCGACCGTGGCGAACTCTGGTCGATGGCGACCAAGGCGCGTGAGGCCGTCGGCAAGGACAAGTTGGAAGTGATTGCCGATCGTGGGCGACGATCAGCGACAGCAAGGCGGCGTGCCCGCTGGGCAAGGTCAATCGGCAGTTCCGGGCGGAGCGGCCGAACCAGCTCCGGGTGTCGGACTTCAGCATGTGGTCAACGTGCTGGCGCGGCTGAACGCCGTGCCAGCGCCTGAGGACGCGGCCACGGCGCTGCAGGTATCGACGCCACCGCTGGCCAACACCGAGCGCCACGACAGCCTGCGGGTCAACGCCACCGAGGGGGCCGACCATGCGTGAGCTGGCCGTCGAACTCAAACAACTGCGCATGCACGGCATGGCCGACGCGTGCGGTTCTACTCGACGGTGGATCTGGTCAATGCGCAGGAGAAGGCGCAGGGCAAGGCCAGACGCATTGCAGCGAGCTTGTTGCGCATGGACCTGGTCATCCTCAATGAACTGGGCTATCTGCCCTTCAGCCAGGCCGGCGCGGCGCTGCGTGGCCACGCCGTCGCTCCGACAAAGCGGTCGTACGTGACGGTCCGCTTGTGGCCGCGAAGAGCCGGTGAAATCGGCCGGCCCTCACGCCTCCGCTCGATGGGTGGATCAGACGTCCGGCTTGTGGCAAACCGCTTCGATGTTGTGCCCGTCCGGACCCATGACGAAAGCGGCGTAGTAGTTCGCGTGGTAGTGGGGGCGCAGACCAGGCGCACCATTGTCTTTGCCGCCCGCCTCCAGCGCCGCGCGATAGAAGGCTTCGACTTGCTGGCGATTCTCGGCCGTGAACGCCAAGTGAAGATGCGCCGGTTTTTCCTCGGTTTGGAACAGGCACAGTGAAGTGTCCCCCTGTGAGCAAAGCTCGACACCGCAGGTCGGCGGCCCCTCCGAGACAACGGCTACGCCGAGCGGTTCGAGTGCCTTGAGGAAGAACGCTTTGCTCGCTGCATAGTCGCTGACTCCGAACTTGACGTGGTCAAACATGGGTTCTCCCGAAGTGTGTGGGCGCGCGCGACCGCTGCCCGCGGCTCGCCCTCAGCGTTCACCCTTGCGATACGGCTTCATCAGCGCCTGCGGATACGCCGCGCGGCGTGCGACCAGCACCAGCGCGGCGATCGACAGCAGGTAGGGCAGCATCAGGTAGACCTGATACGGCACATTGAACCCGAACAAGCCGGTGCCCGATTGCTGCAGCCGCAGCTGCAGCGCGTCGAACACGCCGAACAGCACAGCGCCGAGCAGCGCCTTGCCCGGCCGCCACGACGCGAACACGACCAGCGCGACGCAGACCCAGCCGCGCCCGTTGACCATGTTGAAGTAGAACGCGTTGAAGGCGGCAAGCGTCAGGAACGCGCCGGCCACGCCCATCAGGCCTGAGCCGGCCGCGATCGCGCCGATGCGCAGCGCCGCGACGTTCAGGCCCTGCCCTTCGGCCGCGGCCGGGTTCTCGCCGACCGTGCGCAGCGCGAGACCGAGCGGTGTGCGGTACAGCAGGTAGCCGATCAACGGGACGAGCAGCAGCGCGACGAGCGTCAGCGGCGTCTGGCCGCTCAGCACCGGGATCGGCAGCCACTCCATCGCCGCGAACGGCTGAATCGTCGGCGGGCTCTCGACCTTCGGGAAACTGACGCGATAGCCGTAGCTCGCCAGGCTGGTCGCGAACAGCGTGATGCCCAGACCCGAGACGTGCTGCGACAGCGACAGCGTCACCGTCAGAAACCCGTGCAGCAGCCCGAACAGCGCACCGACGAGCGCCGCCACCGCGACACCCGCCCACAGCCCGTCGCCCTGATACACCGTGAACCAGCCGGCGAACGCGCCCGCGACCATGATCCCTTCGATGCCGAGGTTCAGCACGCCGGCGCGTTCGCACAGCAGCACGCCGAGCGTACCGAGGACCAGCGGCGTCGCGATGCGCAGCACCGCGACCCAGAACGGCACGCTCGCCAGCAGGTCGGCGATCTCAGCGAACATGCGCGGCCCTCGCGAAGACGACGCGGTACTGCGCCGCGAAGGTCGCGACCAGCATGCTCAGCAGCGAGACCGACACGATCACGTCGGCGATGTAGGTCGGCACGTTCACCGCGCGACTCATGCTGTCGGCGCCAACCAGGATGCCGGCGACGAAGACTGACGCCGCGACCACGCCGAGCGGGTTCAGCGCCGCGAGCATCGCGATCACGATGCCGCTGTAGCCGTAGCCGGGCGACATGTCGAGCGTGACGTAGCCGGTGCGGCCCGCGACTTCGATTGCGCCGGCCAGGCCGGCGAGCGCGCCCGACAGCAGCGCGACCTTGACGTTGACCCAGCCGACCGGCATGCCGGCGAACGCCGCGGCGCGCGCGTTGAAGCCGACCGCGCGGATCTCGAAGCCGGTGGTCGTGAAGCGCAGCAGCGCCCACAGCGCGACGGCCAGGAACAGCGCCCACAGCAGCCCGGTGTGCACACGCGTGCGTTCGGCCAGCTTGCCGAGTTGCAACGCATCCTGCAGCACGACGCTCTGCGGCCAGCCCATCGCGCTCGGGTCTTTCATCGCGCCGTCGAGCATCATCGAGACAAACAGCAGCACGATGAAGTTCAGCAGCAAGGTCGTCACGACCTCGTCGACACCGAGCCGGCTCTTCAGCAGCGCCGGGCCGAGCAGCAGCAGCGCGCCGGCCGCC
>JAZJZJ010000105.1:0-15908 GCA_040389925.1 Pseudomonadota bacterium | reverse complement strand
CCGCACGACACCGGCATGGTCACGCTGATCACGCAGTGGCAAAACGAATTCGAGTTGCACGCCCGCGCGATCCTCGGGCTGCCGGTGAACACCGCGCTGAAGAGCCCGGGCGCAAGCGCGGTGATCTACGGCGGGGTCGAGGCGCAAGGCGTGGTGTTCGACGGTGCCGACGCGGCGCTGCGCGTGCCCAACACCGAGCTGCGTCTGTTCGGCAAGCCTGAGAGCTTCGTCAAGCGCCGCATGGGTGTCGCGCTCGCGTTCGACGCGGATGTGGACGTTGCGCGCCGCCACGCCAAGGCGTCGGCGGCGCTGGTGCGGCCACGCACTCCCTGACCGGCCTTGGGGCAAGGCCCCGGCCCCGGTCCTACTCGTCGTCCTTCGCCTGGTACTGGCTCGTCAGCAGCGCCTGCGCCGACGGCGGCACCGCCTCGTAATGACTCAGTTCGAGCGTGTAGCGGCCCTGCCCGCCGGTCATGCCGTTCAGGCGCGCCTGGTAGTTCGACAGCTCCGACAGCGGCACCTGTCCGTTCACCATGTACACGCCGCCGGCGAGCGCCAGGGTGCCGTTGACCTGGCCGCGCTTGGCCGAGAGATCGCCGGTCACGTCGCCCATGCTGTGCTCAGGCGCGGTGATCTCGATCTTGACGATCGGCTCGAGCACGATCGGGCCTGCCTTCCGAACCGCGTCGATGAAGGCCTTGCGGCCGGCGGTCGCGAACGCGATGTCTTTCGAGTCGACGCTGTGTGACTTGCCGTCGTAGACGATCACGCGCACATCCTTCAGCGGATGGCCGGCGATCACGCCCGAGTCGAGCACCGAGCGCACGCCTTTCTCGACCGCCGGGATGAACTGGGTCGGGATCGTGCCGCCCTTGACCTGGTCGACGAACTCGAAGCCCGCGCCGCGCGGCAGCGGCTCGATGCGCAGGAACACCTCGCCGAACTGGCCCGCGCCGCCGCTCTGCTTCTTGTGGCGGTGGTGGCCCTCGGCCGGCGCCGTCACCGTCTCGCGGTAGGCGATGCGCGGCGGCCGGGTGTTGACCTCGCATTTGTAGACCTCGGTCATGCGCTCCAGCAGCGTGCGCAGGTGCAGCTCGCCGAGGCCGTAGACGACCGTCTCGTTGGTCGCGATCACGTGTTCGACCTTCAGGCACGGGTCTTCGTCGACCAGCTTCTGCAGGATCTCCCACATGCGCTGTTCGTCGCCGCGCCGCTTCGGCTCGATCGCCAGACCGTGCACCGGCTCGGGGAAGGGCAGCGGCCGCAGGTGCAAATGATCGTCTTCGGCGGCGTCGTGCAGCACCGCGTCGAAGTGCATCTCGTCGACCTTCGCGACCGCGCAGATGTCGCCCGGCACGCCCTTCACCACTTCGACATGCTCCTTGCCCTGCAGCATGAACAGGTGGCCGACCTTGAACGGCTTGCGGCCGTCGCCGATGTAGAGCTGACTGTCGCGCGTGACCGTGCCCTGGTGAATGCGGAACACGCCCATCTTGCCGACGTAGGGGTCGACGGTGATCTTGAACACATGCGCGATCACGTGCTGTGCGGGATCGTTCTTCGCGTGCAGCTCTTTCGCGCTGGCGCCTTCGCCTTTCAGGAACTGCGGCGGGTTGCCTTCGGCCGGGTTCGGCATCAGCGCCTCGAACACATCGAGCAGTTCGGCCACGCCGGCGCCGTTGCGCGTCGAGACGAAACAGATCGGGATCAGGTGGCCCTGGCGCAGTGCTTCTTCGAGCGGCGCGTGCAGCTCGCCCGGGTCGACATCGCCGTCGTTCAGGTAGCGCTCGACGAAGTCGGGGTCGACTTCGACGACTTGCTCGACGAGCGCGCGATGGGCTGCCTCCACAGAAGAAAAATCCGCCTCGCCGGACGGATTGAAGAAGCAATCGACGACCTTCGTGCCGCCCGCTGCGGGCAAGTTCAGCGGCAGGCACTCCTTGCCGAACGCCGCCTGGATCTGCTGCACCAGCCCCGCCAGATCGATGCCGACCGCGTCGATCTTGTTGACGATCACCAGGCGGCACAGCTGCCGGCCGGCCGCCCACTCCATCATCCGCGCGCTCATCATCTCGATGCCGGTGCTCGCGTTGATCACGACCGCAGCGGTATCGACCGCCTCCAGCGCCGTCATCGACTGGCCGACGAAATCGGGGTAGCCCGGCGTGTCGATCAGGTGAATGCGCGCGCCCTTGTGCACGAGGTGCAGCACTGCCGAGTTCAGCGAGTGCTGGGCGCGCCGCTCCATCGGGTCGAAATCGCTCACCGTCGTGCCGCGCTCCAGGCTGCCGGGCGCGCCGATCGCGCCGGCCTTGCAGAGCAGCGCCTCGGCGAGGCTGGTCTTGCCCGCGCCCGTCTGGCCGACGAGCGCGAGAGTTCGGATCGCCTGGATGTCGGCGTGCGGGGTCGGCTGCGGCATGACGCTGTCTCCTTGGAGCACGCATCGCGTGCCCTGTGAACGACCTTGCTTCGTGAGAAACAGCCTAAGGGATCGCGTGACGCAGGGCAATCGGTGCTCGCGGCACGGTCGCGCAACTGGAACTCATCTGTCACATTCAGTAACATAGCGCGTGGACTCCTCGATCGCTCTGCCCGCCGGCGACACCGCTCGCGCGCCCGGCTCGGTGATCAAGCTGTTTGGGCCCTCGGTCTACTGGGCCCATGTGCTGGCGACGCTGTGCTTGCTCGGCACCGCGGTGCTCACTTGGCTGATCGGGTGCGAACTCGTCGGCGCGCACCGCGCCGCTCTGGTGGCTCGCGACCGGCTTGGCGGCCTGCCCGCGCAGCCGTGTCCCGACTACTGAAACGCCACCTCGGCAAAGCTGCGCAGCTTGCGGCTGTGCAGCTGGTCGACACCGGCTTCGCGCAGCAACTCGATCGCGCGGATGCCGATGCGCAGGTGCTGGTCGACGCGCTCGCGGTAGAAGTGGTTCGCCATGCCCGGCAGCTTGATCTCGCCGTGCAGCGGCTTGTCGCTGACGCACAGCAGCGTGCCGTAGGGGACGCGGAAGCGGAAGCCGTTGGCCGCGATCGTGGCGCTTTCCATGTCGAGCGCGATCGCCCGGCTCTGGCTGAAGCGGCGTTCCGGCGTGCTCGCCGCGTGGTGCGACGGCAGCAGCTCCCAGTTGCGGTTGTCGGTGCTCGCCACCGTGCCGGTGCGCATGATGCGTTTCAGCTCGTAGCCCTTCAGCTGCGTGATCTCTTCGACCGCCTTCTCGAGCGCGACCTGCACTTCGGCCAGCGCGGGGATGGGCACCCACAGCGGCAGTTCTTCGTCGAGCACGTGGTCTTCGCGCACGTAGCCGTGGGCGAGCACATAGTCGCCGAGCTGCTGCGTGTTGCGCAGCCCGGCGCAATGGCCGAGCATCACCCACGCATGCGGGCGCAGCACCGCGATGTGGTCGGTGATCGTCTTCGCGTTGGCCGGCCCGACGCCGATGTTGACCATCGTGATGCCGCTGCCGTCGGCGCGCACGAGGTGATACGCCGGCATCTGCGGCAGGCGCGGCGGCGCGCTGCCGAACTCGTCGCCGGGCTGCGGCGGCAGGCCCTTGCGGCGCGTGATCACGTTGCCGGGTTCGACGAAGGCGACGTAGTCCTGCGCGCGCGCGTCGGCGGCCATCGTCTCGTGACCCAGCCGCACGAACTCGTCGATGTAGAACTGGTAGTTGGTGAACAGCACGAAGTTCTGAAAGTGCTCGGGCGCGGTGCCGGTGTAGTGGCGCAGGCGGTGCAGCGAGTAGTCGACCCGCGGTGCGGTGAACAGCGCCAGCGGCTGCGCCTCGCCCGGGCCGGTCTCGCGCGTGCCATTGGCGATGCCGTCGTCCATCGCGTTCAGGTCGGGCAGGTCGAAGCGGTCGCGCATCAGCAAGCGGCGCTCGGGCGTCAGGTTGCCTTCGAGGTGGTCGTTGTCGGCGAGCGAGAAGTGCACGGGAACAGGGTGCGCGCTGGTGCCGACCTCGAGCGAGACGTGGTGGTTCTTCAGCAGCAGGCGGAACTGTTCGAGGTAGTAGTTCGCGAACAGGTCGGGCCGGGTCAGCGTGGTTTCGAAGGTGCCCGGGCCGGCGACGAAGCCGTAGCTCAGGCGCGAGTCGGCGCGCGCGACGGTGTCGGTGTGGACGCGCACGAACGGGTAGCAGGCGCGCACGCGCTCGGCCATCGGATCCCCGGCGACGAACGCCTGCAACGCGCCGCGCAGGTGCTGGATGCTGCCGTCGTAGATCGCGCGCACCTGCGCCAACGCTGCGGCGGGGTCGGTGAAGGCGGCGGGGGCGACGTAGTTCGGGACGACTGACATGGTTCTCCTTCTGGGGCGCCTGCATTTTCCTCCGCGCCGGCGCCACCCGCCGCGCGCGGCGTTGCATTTCGTGACCTCGCTTGTCCTACATCGCTGACCGCGATCGGCCGACCGGCCCGAACCGGTGCGGCCCCTAAGGTTGGGTCAGCTGGTTTTTCGAATCGGCCTTTGCCTTTTGTCCAGTCACCAATGTCTCAAGGAGATCCCCGATGAATGCATCCAAGACCCTGATTGCCGCGATCGCTGCGGCGTCTATCGTCGGTACCGTAGGCTATGTGTCCGCACAGAGCGCGGACCCGGCGGCCCCTGCGACGCAGAGCACCGAGCCGATGCCGAACCCGACCGCGACGCCGGAACCGACGCCGCAGCCGGCACCCGCGGCCGACGCGACGACCACGCCATCCACCGCGCCGGCCAACATGTCGCCGCCTCCGTATGTGGCGCCGGCCACCACCGACTCGAGCACGGCTGCACCGAGCGACCCCGCGCTGACGACCGAACCGGCGCCGAAGGCCGACCGCAACTGACACCCTGCGTGTCGCAAGGCCGAGCATGAGGTTCGCCAGCGCCCTGTCTTTCCCCGCCGAATGGTCGGCGGGTGTGAGGCAGGGCGTTCTGCTCGGTGCCGCCGTATTGGCACTGACGCTGCCGCCGGCCGGTCTCGCCACCTCGCGGATGGCGGCTGGTCAGCCGCACCTTGCCCACGCTGTTCCCGACATCGCCGACTTGGTGGTGCCGAGAGTGGCCGACTTCGGTGACCACGTCGCGTCGCTCGATGCCCGCTTCGTCGCCAACTGGGTCGCGCACTCGCGGGACAACCAGCACCTGCCGTTCGTCATTCTCGACAAGCGCGATGCGCGCGTGTTCGTGTTCGACGCCGGCGGCATGCTGGTCGATTCGAGCCCGGTGCTGCTCGGCGCGGCGGCTGGCGACGATTCGGTCGCCGGCATCGGCAGCCGGCCGATGGCGGAGGTCCGACCCGAAGAGCGCACCACGCCGGCCGGGCGCTTTGTCAGCCACCCGGGCCGCAACGCCTCGGGCGAGGACGTGGTGTGGGTCGACTACGACGCCGCCGTGTCGATGCACCGCGTCCGTCCGGTCGATCCAAAGGAGCGCCGGCTGCAACGCCTGGCGTCGAACGACCCGACCCAGCGGCGCATCTCGTATGGCTGCATCAACGTGCCGGTGGCGTTCTTCGACAGCGTCGTGAAGCCGGTGCTCGGCGCACAACGCGCCGTCGTCTACGTGCTGCCCGAGACCCGCAACGTGCGCGCAGTCTTCGCCGGCGCCTACCCGGTCGATCCGAATACGCATCGGATGTAACGAATTCCCGCTGCGCGTGACCGGGCTTTCGCCGCGGACTCGCTGCTCACGCCAGAATCCGCTCCGGCGCGCCACACGTGGTGGCCCGCCCGGTGGGTGCACTTCGGCCGCCTCGCCGTCGATGACACCCCACCGAAGGATGGTTTCCGATGGCCCGTCGAGGCGAGAGGCTGTGCGCTGCGGCCGTTCTGCTGTTGTGCTCGGTGTGCCCGTTGCCGGCGTCGGCGGCGTCGCCCGCGTTCGGTGCCGAGCCCGCCTCGCAGGCTGCCCGCTACGCTGCGGCGCAGGTGCTCGACACCGCCGACCACCAGCAACGCCCTTTTGCGATCGTCGACAAGCGCGAGGCGCGCGTCTACGTGTTCGACGCGAGCGGTCGGCTGACCGGTGCATCGAGCGTGTTGCTCGGCTTGGCGCCCGGCGATACCGCGATCGCCGACATCGCGCAGCGCGCGCCGGCCAGCCTGATGGCGCACGAGCGCAGCACGCCGTCGGGGCGCTTCGAGTCGCAGCCGGGCCACAACGACAAGGGCGAGGCGATCGTCTGGGTCGACTACGCGGCGTCGCTCGCGATCCATCGGCTGCGGCCGGCACCGGCGCACGAGCGCCGCAGTGAGCGGCTCGCCTCCGCCAGCCCCGACGACAACCGGATTTCGCTCGGCTGCATCGTCGTGCCGGTGGCGTTCTACGAGGCGGTCGTCGCGCCTTTGCTCGGGCGCCAGCGTGGTGTCGTCTACGTGCTGCCGGAGACGCGCCCGGTCCAGGCGCTGTTCGGCACCGACGCGCTCCAGCTCGCCGGCGGCTGAGCGCGACGCCCGTACACTGCGCCGGGCACGGACAGTGCGTGGAGCATGACGATGAAGGTCTTGGTACTCGGCAGTGGCGTGATCGGGGTGTCGTCGGCTTGGCAGCTCGCGCTGGCCGGCCACGAGGTGACGGTGGTCGACCGCCAGCCGGCCGCGGCGCTCGAGACGAGCTACGGCAATGCCGGCGAGGTCTCGCCCGGCTATTCGGCGCCCTGGGCCGGCCCCGGCGTGCCGATCAAGGCGATCAAGTGGTTGCTGATGCAGCACCGGCCCTTGGTGATCCGACCCAACATCGATCTGAACCTGGTGCGCTGGGGCGTGGCGATGCTGCGCAACTGCACGAGCGCGCGCTACGAACTGAACAAGGGCCGCATGGTGCGGCTGGCCGAGTACAGCCGCGATTGCCTGAAGGAATTGCGCACCCAGACCGGCATCCGCTACGACGAGCGCATGCAGGGCACGCTGCAGCTCTTTCGCACCCAGGCCCAGCTCGACGGCACAGCGGCCGACATCGCGATCCTGCAGCGCTACGGCGTCGGCTTCGAGTTGCTCGACCGCGAGGGTTGCATCCGCGTTGAGCCGGCGCTGGCCCACGTCAAGGAGAAATTCGTCGGCGGCCTGCTGCTGCCCGGCGACGAGACCGGCGACTGTTTCAAGTTCACGCAGAACCTCGCGGCGTTGGCAGTGAAGCAGGGCGTGCAGTTCCGCTACGGCACGCACATCAAGAAGCTGGTGCTGGCGGGCAAGCAGATCGACGGCGTGGTCACGGATTCGGGCACGCTCAAGGCCGACGCCTACCTGGTCGCGCTCGGCAGCTACTCGCCGCTGCTGCTGAAGCCCGTCGGCATCCGCATCCCGGTCTATCCGGTCAAGGGCTACTCGATCACGGTGCCGATCACCGACGCGGCCGGCGCCCCCGAGTCGACCGTGATGGACGAGAGCCACAAGGTCGCCGTCACGCGTCTGGGCGACCGCATCCGCGTTGGCGGCACCGCCGAGCTGGCCGGCTACACGCTCAAGCTTCACGATGCGCGCCGCCAGACGCTGGAGCACGTCGTCACCGACCTGTTCCCGCGCGGCGGCGACGTGAAGCGCGCGGAGTTCTGGTGCGGCCTGCGCCCGATGACGCCGGACGGCACGCCGGTGGTCGGAGCCACGCGCCTGCCGAACCTCTACCTCGCCACCGGCCACGGCACGCTGGGCTGGACCATGGCCGCCGGCACCGGCCGTGTGATGGCCGACGTGATCTCCGGGCAGCCACCCGGCATCGACCTGGACGGCCTCACCGTCGACCGCTACCCGAACGCCTACGCCTGACGCCGTTTCAGGGCGCGAGGGGACACCGATGCCGAGCGAGACGATTCACGCGCCGATGGCCTGCACCGTGGTCGAGGTGCCGGTCGCGGCCGGGCAAACGGTGCGCGCCGGCCAGACGCTGATCGTGATCGAAGCGATGAAGATGGAGCACGAGATTCGCGCCGAGGCGGATGCGCAGGTGCTGCAGGTCAGCGCGCGGGCCGGCGAACCGGTCGCCGAGGGTGACCTGCTGATGCGGCTCGGCGCGGCGTCGACGCTTGCGGCTGACGCCGCGCCGACCGCCACACCGGTGATGCCGGCCGCATCCGGCCCGCGTGCCGATCTGGACGAGGTGCTGACCCGTCACGCGCTCACCCTCGACGCGCAGCGCCCCGAGGCAGTCGCCAAGCGCCATGCACTCGGCCTGCGCACGGCGCGCGAGAACCTCGCCGACCTGTGCGATGCCGGTTCGTTCATCGAGTACGGCGCGCTCGCCGTCGCCGCGCAGCGCACGCGCCGCAGCGAGGCCGACCTGATCGCCAACACGCCGGCCGACGGCATGGTCACCGGCATCGCCGGCATCAACGGCGCGCTGTTCGGCGACGAGAAATCACGCTGCGTCGTGATGGCCTACGACGCGACCGTGCTCGCCGGCACGCAAGGCATGCGCAATCACCAGAAGACCGACCGCATGCTCGGCATCGCACTGGCGCAGAAGCTGCCGGTCGTGCTGTTCGCCGAGGGTGGCGGCGGGCGGCCGGGCGATGTCGACATGCCGATCGTCGCCGGCCTGCACGTGACGAGTTTCGCGAGCTACGCGCGCCTGAGTGGCCAAGTGCCGGTCGTCGGCATTGTCGCCGGCCGCTGCTTCGCCGGCAATGCCGCGCTGCTGGGCTGCAGCGACGTGATCATCGCGACGACGCGCAGCAACATCGGCATGGGCGGCCCGGCGATGGTCGAGGGCGGCGGGCTGGGCGCGTTCACGCCGGAGCAGATCGGGCCGAGCGAGGTGCAGGCCGGCAACGGCGTGATCGATTTGCTGGTCGAGGACGAAGCGGCCGCGGTGGCCGCGGCGCGGCAGTACCTGGCGTACTTCCAGGGCGCGACGAACGGCTGGTCGGCGGCCGACCCGACCCTGCTGCGCGATGCGCTGCCCGACAATCGGGTGCGCGTCTACGACATGCGCGCGGTGATGCGGCTCGTCGCCGACACCGGCTCGCTGCTGGAGTTGCGCGCCGGTTTCGGCGCCGGCATCTTCACCGCACTGGCGCGCATCGAGGGCAAGCCGGTTGGGCTGATCGCGAGCAACCCGGCGCACCTCGGCGGCGCGATTGACGCCGACGCTGCCGACAAGGCGGCGCGCTTCATGCAACTGTGCAACGCGCACGGGCTGCCGCTGGTATCGCTGGTCGACACACCGGGCTTCATGGTCGGGCCCGAGGTCGAGGTGCAGGCGCAAGTGCGGCATGTGAGCCGGATGTTCGTCGCCGCGGCGCATCTGCGTGTGCCGTTCTTCGCGATCGTGCTGCGCAAGGGCTATGGCTTGGGTGCAATGGCGATGACCGGCGGCGGCTTTCACGAACCGGTGTTCACGGTCGCGTGGCCGAGCGGCGAGTTCGGCGCGATGGGGCTGGAGGGCGCCGTGCGGCTGGGTTACCGCAAGGAACTGGAAGCGGCGCCCGAAGGACCGCAGCGCGACGCGCTGTACCAGCGCCACGTCGACGAGCACTACGCGAAGGGCAAGGCGATCAACATGGCGGCCACGCTCGAAATCGATGCGGTGATCGACCCGGCCACGACCCGCGCCTGGCTGTCGCGCGGGCTGGCCTCGGCACGTGTCGGCGAGCCCGGCCGGCCCGGCGTCGACACATGGTGAGCGGGGGCCGGTTTTACGTCGGATCGGTGAAGCCCGGCGCGTCGGGCCAGTGGCGCGACTGCAGCGCGGGGTCCGCGGCCTCGTAGCCGATCGCGGCCGAATCGTCGTCGGCAGGCGCCGTCGCGACCGCAGCGTGCTGGTTCGAAAAATACCAGCGCCGCACATCGGCGACCCAGTCCGCGTCGTTTGCCATGATCGTCTCCACCGCTGCCTGTTGATGAACGCATCGTCGATCGTCCACGCCGCGCGCGCCATCGGGTGCCCGGTCATTTCGCTGTAGGGGTTCGCCTACGCGGCGAGTCGGGCCATGTGTCGGCAGAATCGCGGGATGAGTTCAGCCGCCCTCGACCAGTTCATCGCCGATTCGACCGCGCTGGCGCGCGCCCACCCCGAACCGGCCGACTGCGTCGCGGCGATCGCGCCGCTGATGCACGCGCTGCTGGCCCATGCCGAGAGCTTTCTCGCGCCGCAGCACCTGCGCGCCGACCCCGATCACTACGCGCGCAACGCCATCTACGTGGCGCCCGACCACAGCCTGTCGCTCTACGCGCTGGTCTGGACACCCGGGCAGTGGACGCCCGTGCACGACCACGGCAGCTGGGGTGTCGTCGGCGTGCTGCGCGGGATGCTGGAGGAGCGCAGCTATCTACCCAAGAGCGTCCGCACCGGCGCGCACGACGCGAACGTGCCCGAAAGCGCCGCCGGCATCGAATTGCAACGCGGTGGCGTCATTCTGATCGGCGCGGGCAGCGTGACCAGCTTCGTGCCGAACCCCGATCACATTCACCTGACTGGCGTCGGCGCCGACCGGCCGCAGGCGGTGAGCCTGCATCTCTACGGCCGCAACATGAACAGCTTTCACCTCTACGATGTGGCGGCCGGCACGCGCTGCAAGGTGAACCTGGCGCACAACGAAAGCTGACGACGATGGACCGCGTCGACACCCCGATCGGAAGCGTGCAAGCCGAGCGCGCCAAGGCGCTCGCGGTGCGTCACCTGCGCCAGGTGCTGCTGTGGCCGCTGCGGCTGATGCCGATGAAGCGCATCGCCGGCCACGCGCGGCGCACGCCGTGGCAGGTGCTGCGCGATCTGGGCGATGCCTCGCCATGGCGCGAGGTCGTCGACGAGTACACCGGCGACAGCGGGCGCTTTCACGAGCGCCACTACAACGAGTTCGTGACCTTCCTGCCCTACGTGCAGCGCTTTCTGTACGGCGAGGGCCGCAAGGCGCGGAACACGAGCGACCGCGATGCCGACTCGCCGATGCGTGTCTTCCGCCGCGAAGACATCGCGCAGGTGCGCGTCGTCGCGCGGCCGGGCCACGCGCCGGTGACGCTCGATGTGGTCCACGTCGATCTGTACTTCTTCTACGACGTCGATGTGGTGCTGCTCAACGTCGAACTCGGTGCGAACGACCTGACGCTCGATCAGGCCCAGGAGCAGCTCTACCGCTTCGGCCGCGGCTATCCGGCGGGCTGGGACGGTGCGGGCCACGCGCTGCACACGATGGCCAGCGTCGAGTGGCTCGATGCCGGCGGCGCGGTGCTGGCGAGTTCGGATTCGCAGCAGCGCGAACTCTTCATGGCCCATGTGGCCGAGCACCGCGCACCGCGCACCGCGGCGCACTGGGCGCATCTGCTGAAACCGCTGGTCGCCGACCACTCCGACGAGCCCGGCGAGCTGCGCTACCGGCAGATCGAGTACTACCGGATGCCGCTGATGGCCTACCTCGCGCTCGACGACCCGCGCGCGCTGAGCCGCAACGACTTCATCCGCCTCGGGCTGGTCACCGGCGCCGGCGGCAGCGACAACGGCGGCCTGATCGACGACGGCCCGCCGCGTGCGATCGAAGAGGGCGCGCCCTTGCAGGGGCATGGGAACGGCAGCGCGCTGCCGTATGGCGCCGACCACCTCGCCGACTTCGAGCAACGCTACTGCTACGACCGCTTCTGGGCCAACGCCGGCGCGGCGCCGAACACGCGCTACCTGTGCAGCGGCCACGCGCTGATCGTGATCGGCGATGCGCGCTCGCAGTTCTACGGCTGCCGTGATCGCGGCGTGCTGGCGCAGTTCCGACACCAGCACTTTCTGCTGTTCCTGATTGCGCACTTTCAGAAGGCGGCGCTGCTGATGCAGTCGGACCGCCTCGTCGAAGCGCTGAAGAACCTCGATGTCGGCGATGCCGACAGCGTGCGTGCGTTCAAGCGCTCGATCCGCGCCAGCTTCGAGAGCTTTTTGCGCTTCACGCACCGCTACTGGTTCCACGAGGTCTCGGAGCAGGCGCAGGTGCGCGCGCTGTTTCACCTGTGCGCCACGCACCTCGGCCTCGACCCGCTGTACGACGAGGTCAAGGTGCGCATCGCCGACATGAACACCTACCTCGACGCCGACAGCCTGCGCCGCCAGGCGAACACGGTGGTGCGGCTCACGGTGGTCACGATCCTCGGCCTGATCGGCACGGTGACGACCGGCTTCCTCGGCATGAACCTGCTCGCCGAAGCCGATGCGCCGATGAGCCGCAAGCTGCTGATCTTCGCGGCGGTGTTCGTCTTCACGACCGTGCTGACCTTCTACACGATGGGCAAGTCCAAGGGGTTGTCGGACTTTCTGGACGCGCTGTCGGACGAAAAACTGTCGGTCTGGACCAAGGCCAAGGCGCTCGCCGCGGTGTGGCGCCGCGCCAGGGACTGAACCCGATGCAGCTCACGGACCTCTCGGCGACCGCGCTCTCGGCGGCGATTCACGCGAAGGCGGTGTCGTGCCGCGAGGTGATGCAGGCGTATCTCGCGCGCATCGCCGCGATCAATCCGGCGCACAACGCGCTCGTCAGCCTGCGTGACTTTGATGCGCTGCTGCGCGAAGCCGACGCCTGCGATGCCGAGTTGGCCGCTGGCAACAGCCGCGGCTGGATGCACGGCATGCCGCAGGCGATCAAGGACATCGCGCCGGTCGCGGGCCTGCCGAACACGATGGGATCAAAGTTGCTGCGCGAGTTCATCCCGCGCGAAGACGGCCTGCTCGCACAGCGCATGCGGGCGGCCGGCTGCCTGGTCGTCGGCAAGAGCAACACGCCCGAGTTCGGCCTCGGATCGCACACTTTCAACGAGCTGTTCGGCGTCACCCGCAATGCCTTCGATGTGAGCAAATCGGCCGGCGGCAGCAGCGGTGGCGCCGCGGTGGCGCTGGCCACGCGGATGCTGCCGGTGGCCGACGGCAGCGACTTCATGGGCAGCCTGCGCAACCCTGCCGGCTGGAACAACGTGTTCGGGCTGCGCCCGAGCCAGGGCCGCGTGCCGCAATGGCCGGTGGCCGACGTGTGGGTCGCGCAGCTCGGCACCGAAGGGCCGATGGGGCGCACGGTCGAAGACGTCGCGCGCTTGCTCGACATACAGGCCGGGCCGGATGCGCGCGTGCCCTTGTCGCTGGCCGCGCATGCGTCGTTCGCCGACGGGTTGAGCGCGGTCGACGGTGCGCGTGCCAACAGCGCGGCCAGAGTCGGCTGGCTCGGCGATCTGAACGGTTATCTGCCGATGGAGCCCGGCATCCTCGACGTCTGCGCGCAGGCGCTGAAACGCCTCGAAGGCATCGGCTGCGCGATCGAACCGACGCCGCTCGGTCACGCGCCCGAGGCCGTCTGGGACGCGTGGCTGGTCTGGCGCCGCTGGCTCGTCGCCGCCCGCATCGCGCCGTTCCTGCTGAAGCCGGCGAACCGCGCGCTGATCAAGCCCGAGGCGCTGTGGGAGCACGACCAGGCGGCCGGCCTGACCGGCGCGCAGGTGCTGCACGCGAGCGCCCAGCGCACGGCGTTCTATCAGCACCTGCTGGCTCAGTTCGAGCGCTTCGACGTGCTCGCGCTGCCCAGCGCGCAGGTCTGGCCCTTCGACGCCGATCTGCGCTGGCCCGCGCAGATCAACGGTCGCGCGATGGACACGTATCACCGCTGGATGGAGGTCGTGATCTACGCCACCTTCGCCGGCTTGCCGTGCATCAGCGTGCCGGCCGGGTTCAGCGCTGCGGGCCTGCCGATGGGCTTGCAGCTGATCGGCCGGCCGCAGGGCGACGCCGCACTGCTGCGGCTCGCGCGCGCCTACGAGATCGCGGCGGATGACGTCCTGTGCGTCAGGCCCGCTCTTACGCCGTCACCTTGAGCCCGACGATCCCGAGCATGATCAGAGCCAGGCACATCAGCCGCAGCGGCGCGGCCGAGTCGCCCATCAGCACGATCCCGAGAATGACCGTGCCGACGGTGCCGATGCCGGTCCAGACCGCGTAAGCGGTGCCGACCGGCAGGTGTTTCATCGCCAGACCGAGCAGCACGACGCTGGCGACCATCGCGGCGACGGTGAGCACGCTCGGCACGAGCTTGCTGAAGCCATCGGTGTATTTCAGGCCGATGGCCCAAGCGACCTCGAACAGGCCGGCGAAGAAGAGGAGTGTCCATGGCATGCTCTGCAGTCTAGCGGTGCCGGCCGAGACGCCTGACTGTGGTGCGGCAACCACCCAAGCGATGCGCGGGCATCGCGGGCCGCCACGTCGAGGAGAGCACACGGTGAGCGAAAGCACGAACACATCCCCAGCGAAGATCCGCGTCGGTGTCGGTGGCTGGACCTTCGAACCTTGGCGCGACAACTTCTTCCCCGCCGGCTGGCCGCATGCGCGCGAGCTCGCGTACGCGAGCCGCCAGCTGACTGCGATCGAGGTCAACGGCACCTACTACAGCTCGCAGAAGCCGGCCACCTTCGCGAAGTGGCGTGACGAGACGCCGGACGACTTCATGTTCTCGCTGAAGGCCTCGCGCTTCGCGACGAACCGGCGCGTGCTGGCGGAAGCGGGCGAGTCGATCGAGCGCTTCGTGAACCAGGGCATCGCGGAGTTGGCGCACAAGCTCGGGCCGATCGTCTGGCAGTTCGCGCCGACCAAGCGTTTCGAGCCGGACGATTTCGAGGCGTTTCTGAAGCTGCTGCCGGCCACCGTCGCGGGGCTGCCGCTGCGCCATGTGCTCGACGTGCGCCACGACAGTTTCAAGACACCCGAGTACCTCGCGCTCGCGCGGCGCTACCGCGCGGCGACGGTATTCACCGACTCCGACGACTACCCGTCGTTCGCCGACGTGACCGGCGCCTTCGTCTACGCGCGGCTGATGCGCACCGATGCAGCGCAGCCCGAGGGCTGCGCGCCGGAGTGCTTTCCGCCGCTCGCCGCCTGCGCGCACGCTTGGCGCGACGGCGCCGAGCCCGCCGGCGTGCCGCGCATCGAGCCGGCGGCAGCAAAGGCCGCGCCGCGCGACGTGTTTCTGTACTTCATCAGCGGCGCGAAAGAGAAGGCACCGGCCGCCGCGATGGCGCTGATCAGGGCGCTCGGCTGAGCCCAAAGCGACAGCGGCCAGTGGTGCGCCCGCGCGATACTTGAGTCATGTCACAGGCCACCGATCGCGTCGCACCGCCGACACCGTTCAACCCGTCCGCCGAGCGCCCGCCGCGGCCTGCGGCCACGATCGTCGTCGTGCGCGACGGCGCCGATCGCAGGACAGGCATCGAGGTGTTGCTGTCGCGCCGCGCCGAGCGTGGTGACCACAACAGCGGCGCCTGGGTGTTCCCCGGCGGCATCGTCGACCCGGGCGACCGCCAGGCGCACGACTGCTGCGCCGGCCTCGACGACGCGGCCGCGAGCGCGCGTCTCGGCCTGCCGGCGAACGGGCTCGATTACTACATCGCCGCGGTGCGCGAATGCTTCGAGGAATCGGGCCTGCTGTTCGCGACCGACGCCTCGGGCGAGCTCGTCAGCCTCGACGATGCCAGCGGCGATCCGGACAACAGCGTGCACAACCGCGAACTCGCCGCGTGGCGCGGCCCGCTGCATCGCAACGAGCGCCCGCTCGGCGACATGTGCCGCGCATTCGGCCTCAGGCTCGCCCTCGACCGGCTCGTCTACCTGAGCCACTGGCTCACGCCGCTGGCGCGGCCGAAGCGCTTCGACACGCGCTTCTTTATCGCCGCGGCGCCCGCTTCGCAGACCGCCGCGTTCGACGGCACCGAGATGGTCGAACAGCTCTGGCTGCGCCCGGCCGAGGCGCTCGCGCGCGCCAACGAACTGAAGCTGATGACGCCGACGCAGAAGACGCTCGAACTGGTCGGCCGGTACGCCAGCGTCGACGCGCTGCTCGCGTGGGCGCGCGCGCCGCGCGAGGTCGCGCTGATCATGCCGCGGGTCGCGAACGGCGAGCAGGGCATGCGCCCGGTGTTGCCCGACGAGCCGGCGTTCGCCGAACTCGGCCGCATCGACCCGGCCGGCCACGGCAGCGGCTGCTACGACA
>JAZJZJ010000104.1:0-13965 GCA_040389925.1 Pseudomonadota bacterium | reverse complement strand
TCACGTCGGGGCCGCTGCCGATGAAGATCATCTTCAGGATCGGCTCTTTCGCGCGAACGGTCGGCGACATCGGCATCTCGGCGTCGACGGGGACGTCGCGCCAGCCGATCAGGATCTGGCCCTCGGCCTTCACCGCGCGTTCCAACTCCTGCACACAGGCCAGACGCGAGGCGTGTTCTTTCGGCAAGAAGATCATGCCGACGCCATATTCGCCGGGCGGCGGCAGCGTGATGCCCACGGACCCGTCAGGGGCCACTCCGGCCCGCGCCATCTCGGCCCGGTAGAACTCGTCGGGGAGCTGGATCAGGATGCCGGCGCCGTCGCCCATCAGCTTGTCGGCCCCGACCGCGCCGCGGTGGTCGAGATTCTCGAGAATCTTCAGGCCCTGCTCGACGATCGAGTGCGACTTCTGACCCTTGATGTGCGCGACGAAGCCGACGCCGCAGGCATCGTGTTCGTTCGCCGGGTCATAGAGGCCATCGCGGCACGCCGCGTCGATTTCGTCAGCCAGTGGCTGGGCAGGCGCGACAGGCCCGGTCGAAAGGTATTGCATGGCAGCGCTCCGTGATGTCGTCAAAGCATACTGCAGTGCAGCATGGCACTCAAGAAAAATCTGTCTACTCTGTCCCTATTTAATTCAACCATTCAATGCGGTGAAATAAATTGGGGACAGATTGCTTTTCGCGTTACTCATCACCCAGCACCCGCCTCGGCCGGCCGCGCGGTCGCGCTTGCGCCGGTCGATCACCTGCCTGCTCAGCTGCCGACGCCAGAAAGCTCTCCGAACCGAGCGGCCAGCCGCCGCGCGCCGCGGCGAGCAGTTCGGCGACTTGGGGTTCGCGCAGCAGGCGTTGCAGTTCGATCTCATGCCTGGCCTCCCGTTCGAATGGCGTGTTGCCGAGCCCCCACCACGCCTCGTGTTCTGTCAACCAAGCCAGCGCGCCCCGGCCCACATGGTGCCCGGCGCTCGACCACGGCCACTCGACCGCCGCCGCCACCAAGCCTGCACGGACCGGCGCCTGCTCGACCAGCAAGATGCCCGCAAGCAAATAGCGTTCCGGTTCGATCGCCGCGGCCTGAAAACGGCCCGCCCACAGCGCCCCACCACCGCCGTGACGGCGGTGAAAGGCGGGAACGTAGCGCCGGTTCAGACGCTGCATGAAGCGCCCCAGATCGGCGCCGCGCTGCGGCGTGGCGAGCAGCAGCACGGCATCATCCAGCAAGGCCCAGGCGTGGATCGAGACCGTGCCGCCCAGCGTCAGTTCGCGCAAAGACGCGAGGTAGGCACGGCGATCGGCGTCGTCGACAAAAGCGGTTCGCGACGCCCCGACCCGTTGAACCACGAGGTGCGGCTGGCCGGCGACGGCCAAGCGCGGCATGCGGGCCATGGGCGCATTCCTTCTGGATGTGAGCGTGGCCGCGATGGTACCGGCCGCGCGGCCAGCGGCGCCGGTCGTCAGCGTCGATCCGGGGCGCCGTGCACTTCGGTCAGGTCGATCGCGACGCCACTCAGGCGCAGATGCTCCTTGAGCGCGAATCGGTCCGTCATGCCCGCGATGTAGTCGACCACGGTCTGCTGCACCGGCAGCCGCCGGGCGTGTTCGGCCGGCAACTGTTCGGGCTGCGCAAGGTAGGCGTCGAACAAATCGCGAACCACCCGCTTGGCGCCTTCGGTGGTCCGCACCACCTGCGCGTGCCGATACAACTCGCGGCGCAGGAAGGCACTGACCTGCCGAAGCTCGCCACCCATCGACGCGCTGAAAGCGATCAGTGGCGGCCCGGCGCGCGCCGCGTCTGCAGTGGCCGGGCGCCGCGCATCGATCAGCGCCGTCGACGCATCGATCACGTCATAGACCAGCGCCGACAGCATGTGCCGCAACGTCTCGTACAGCAGGCGGCGCCCGGTCAGCGCCGGCGCGCCTTGCAGCGCCAGCATGTGAAAGCGCATGAACAGCGGCAACTCGGTCAATTGCTCGTAGACCAACAAGCCCGAGCGAACGCCGTCGTCGATGTCGTGTGCGTTGTAGGCGATTTCGTCGGCGAGGTTGCAGACCTGCGCCTCCAGGCTCGGCACAGTTCGTTCGAGAAACCGGCGCCCGACGCCGCCGGGTTCATCGACCTCGAGGGCCAGCGCCCGGCGCCGCGAGCAGTGCTTCAGGATGCCCTCGCGCGTCTCGAAGGTCAGGTTCAGCCCGTCGAACAGCGGGTAGCGCTCTTCGAGCACGTCGACCACGCGCAGGCTCTGAAAGTTGTGCTCGAAGCCCGCGCTGTCCGGATCGGCTTGGCGCAGGCGTTCGTCGAGCGCGTCCTGGCCGGCGTGGCCGAACGGCGTGTGGCCGAGGTCGTGCGCGAGAGAGATCGCTTCGCACAGATCCTCGTTCAGCCGCATCGTCCGGGCGATCGAGCGCGCGAGTTGCGCGACTTCGATCGAGTGCGTCAATCGGGTGCGAAAGAGATCGCCTTCGTGGTTCAGAAAGACCTGGGTCTTGTAGACGAGGCGGCGGAACGCGGTGCTGTGGACGATGCGGTCGCGGTCGCGCTGGAAGTCGGTGCGCGTCGGCGCAAGCGGCTCTGCATGTCGACGCCCGCGCGTGCGCTGCGGGTCGCTGGCCCAGTTCGCGAGTGCGCCCGGGGAGGCGATCGCTCCGCTCATCCGGTGTGGGCCTCCAGCACCTGGGCGACCAGCGCATCCGGCGCACGGCGCAGCCCGGCGCGCCCCGGCGCTTCGATCACGACGAAGCGGATCTCGCCGGCCTCGGCCTTCTTGTCGAGCCGCATCAGCTCCAGATAGCGCGACACGCCCAAGGCCGGGCCGACGATCGGCAAGCCGGCGCGTTCGACAACGGCGCGAATGCGTTGCGCATAGGCGGCGTCGACCAGCCCGAGCCGCGCCGACAGGTCGGCGGCCATCACCATGCCGCAGCCGACGCCTTCGCCGTGCAGCCACACGCCGTATCCGAGGCCGGTCTCGATCGCGTGGCCGAAGGTGTGGCCGAAATTGAGGATCGCGCGCAAGTCGTTCTCGCGCTCGTCCTGGGCGACCACCCAGGC
This sequence comes from Pseudomonadota bacterium, assembly GCA_040389925.1. GTDB lineage: Bacteria > Pseudomonadota > Gammaproteobacteria > Burkholderiales > Burkholderiaceae_C > LMDS01. Next base: position 10,914 of record JAZJZJ010000104.1, on the reverse strand, counting down.
CTTGATTTCGCAAGAGCGCTTGATCGCATGCGCCAGCGCCGCCTTGTCGCGCGCCTTCAGCGCATCGAGGTTCGCCTCGATCCAACCCAGAAAGCCGTCGTCCGCGATCGGCCCGTACTTGATGACCTCGGCCAGCCCCGCAATCAGTTCGCGTTGCGGCAAGGTGGCTAGCGTGTCCAGGTCGGCGACGACGCGAAGCGGTTGATTGAAGACGCCGATCATGTTCTTGCCGAGCGGGTGGTTGATTGCGGTCTTGCCACCGACCGACGAGTCGACCTGCGCCAGCAGCGTCGTCGGCACCTGCACATACGGCACGCCGCGCATGTAGCACGCGGCGGCGAAGCCGGTCATGTCGCCGACCACGCCGCCGCCGAGCGCGAACAGCACGGTCTTGCGATCGCAGCCCGCCGCCAGCAGCGCATCGAAGACGGTGTTGAGCGCCGGCCACGCCTTGTGGGCCTCGCCATCGGGCAGCACGATCAGCCGAACGTTCGCGAACCGCCCGGCCAGCGCCGCCTGCAGCCGGGCCGCGAACAGCGGCGCCACGGTCTCGTTCGTGACGATCGCGGCGCTGGCGCCGGCAGGCAGATCGCGCCACGTCTCGGCGCGGTCGAGCAGGCCAAGGCCGATCAGAATGTCGTAGCCGCGCTCGGCGAGGTCGATGTGGACACGCTCAAGGTCAATGTGCATCGGCGAAGTGTACGAGGCCGCCGACGCCTCGGGCCGGCCTCAGCCGGGCGGCGAGTCGACCGGTGACGGCACGTGCGCCGGGTCGACCACGCCCGCCAGTTCGAGCTGCATCAGGATCATGTTGACCAGCGTCGGCACCGAAGGGCGGCCGGTATCGATCACGAAGTGCGCGGTTTGGCGGTAGAGCGGGTCGCGCACGGCGTGCATCTCGCGCAGCCGCGCGAGCGGATCGGCCACTTGGAGCAAGGGCCGCTTCGAATCGTGCCGCAAGCGGCGGAACAGTTCGTCCGGCGTCGAACGCAAATAGATGCAGGTCGTGTGCTGCGTCAGCAGCGCGCGGTTGGCCTCGGCCAGCACGATGCCGCCGCCAGTGGCGATCACCCCGCCCGTGTCATCGACCAGTTCGGCCAACACCTCGGATTCGATCTGCCGGAAACGGGATTCGCCGGCCTGCTCGAAGAACGCTTTGATCGACCCGCCGATGCGCTGCTCGATCAGGGTGTCGGTGTCGATGAAATCGAGGCCGAGCCGGCGCGCCAAGTGGCGAGCGACGGTGGACTTGCCACCGCCGGGCATACCGATCAGCGTGATCTGTGGCACAGAGGTCGTCGGGCTAGCGGTGCCGCCGACCCGGTTCGATAGCCCCAAGGGTCGCGACGAATTCGGCAGAACAACGGGAAGGATGTATCGCTGGCGACAGGCGCAGCTCAGCCCGCTTAGCTATGGTTAAGCGTCAGGCTGACCTGTCTGTCATTCTTGTCAACAACAACAACGACCCCAGGTGAGAAGCACATTCCGGGTTTGAACCACACGCTAAACCTATCGCCCCGGTGTGCCACCTCTGTTGTGGTGGTCACGTCCTCGAACGCTGGAATTGCCGGATCAACCGGGACCGGCATATTCGAAACCTTGATGGCATCCGGAAAGGTGTTGTCGAGTCGATACGGCGCCGCACCTCCATAGACGTACACGTCGGCGACATAGCCCCCAACACAACCCCCGCTGAGGGTTAACGTGCTCGCAGAGAGACTGAAGGCCGTTAGCGAACCGGCCTCGTCATCGCCCCCACCGCCGCAGCCCGCCAATGCGCCCAGCAGGGCCATCAGAGGAACAGTCGCGTTCAGGCTCTTTAGTTTCATAGCTAACACCTACTTGGTAATGGTCGGAGCGCGAGCCCCTCGCGGGCCTCGGCAGGAATGTACGGATTCAGCGGGCGGCCGATCGATCCGTCACCACCTTCGGGGTCAGGAAGATCAGCATCTCTGTTTTGCTGGTCGACGTCGTGCGGGTCTTGAACAGGTTGCCAAGATAGGGCACATCGCCGAGGAACGGGACTTTCGACACGTCTTCCCGGTCGCTCTGCTCGAAGATGCCGCCGATCACGACGGTGCCGCCGTTTTCGACCAGCACCTGGGTCTTGACCGACTTGGTGTTGATCGACGGCGTGCCTTGAAACACCGCACCGACGCTGTCCTTGTTGACCTCGACGTCCATGATCACGTTGCCCTCCGGCGTGATCTGCGGCGTGACCTCGAGCTTGAGCACCGCATCGATGAACTGGATGTTGGTGTTGCCGGCGGTGCTGGCCTGCAGGTACGGAATGCGCGTGCCCTGCTTGATGGTCGCCTTGGTCTGGTCCGACGTGATGATGCGCGGGCTCGAGACGACCTTGCCCCTGCCGTCGGCTTCGAGCGCCGAAAGCTCGAGGTTCAGGAAGCGGTTGGCACCCGCAGTGAACAGCGACAACGCGAAGGTGGCGGCGTCGTTGCCCCCTTGGGGCGAGGCCGGCAGGTTGACGAAGTTGGTATCGCTGTACGTCACTCCGCTTGATACTTGGCCAGTCTGCGCGCCCACGGCGTTCAGGTTGCCGCCAATCGATGCGTAGTTGCTGCCGCCCAGGTTGTAACCGGAGATGCCGCCGCGAACACCGCGCAGGTCCGACAGGCCCAGCTTCACACCGAGCGAGCGACCGAACGAGTCTTCGGCGATCACGATGCGCGACTCGATCAGCACCTGGCGCACCGGGATGTCGATCTTGGCGATCATGTCCTGGATTTCCTGCAGCTTCGACGGCGTGTCGCTGACGAACAGCTGGTTGGTGCGTGCCTCGTAGATGACGCTGCCGCGGGTCGACAGGATGCGCGTGTTGTTGGTGCTGCTGCCGCCGCCCTGCCCAGTGGTTTGTCCGGCGAGCCCGGCGGCCACGTCGGTCGCCTTCGCGTAGTTGAGCTGGAACGCCTGGGTGCGCAGCGGTTCGAGCGCCGAGATCTGGGCCTTCGCCTCGAGTTCGATCTTCTCCTTGGCGTTGAGCTCGTCCTTCGGCGCGATCAGGATCACGTTGCCCGACTTGCGGAGGCCAAGGCCCTTGGCTTGCAGGATGATGTCGAGCGCCTGGTCCCAGGGCACGTCTTTCAGCCGCAGTGTGACGTTGCCGGTCACGGTGTCGCTGGTGACGACATTGAAGTTCGTGAAGTCGGCGATCACCTGCAGCAGCGCGCGCACTTCGATGTTCTGGAAGTTGAGCGACAGCTTCTCACCCGCATAGCCCGGGCCTTGCGTCAGCTTGTTCGGATCGACCTTCTGCTGGCGCACCTCGAGCACGAACTGGTTGTCGCTCTGGTAGGCACTGTGCTCCCAGTTGCCGCGCGGCTCGACCAGCATGCGCACGCGGTCGCCGTTCTGCGTCGTCGTGACGGTCTGGACCGGCGTGCCGAAGTCGATCACGTCGAGACGGCGGCGCAGCGTCTCGGGCAGCGTGGAGCGCAGGAACTCCACCACCAGAGTGCGCCCTTGCTGGCGGATGTCGACACCGACCTGGTTGTTCGGCAGATCGACGATGATCCGGCCCGCACCGTCGGCGCCGCGGCGGAAGTCGATGTCTTTCAGCGCGAGCGGATTGCGGTTCAGGCTCGGCGCGAACTGGGTCGCGGTGGGTGCCGGCGAGGCCGGCGTTGCGGCGGCCACCGTGCTCGTCGCGTCCGGCGCCGCAGCGCCGTCGAGCACGATCATCAGCACTTTGCCCTGAATCTCGGCGCGGTAGTTCGCGGCCCGCTTCAGGTTCAGCACGAGGCGGGTGCGTTCACCGGCCTGGGCGACATTCACCGAGCGCAGATTGCCTTGGTTGATCTCGACGCTGGACTTGCCCATCGCGTTGCTGACCCCGGGCAGGTCGAGCGCGATGCGGGGCGGCGTCTGGATCGCAAAGCCGGCCGGCACGGCCGCGAGCGGCTCGGACAGCTCGACCCGAATCACTTCGGAGCCGGCCTGCTGGCTGCTGTTGATCGACTGGATCGCGTTTTGCGCGTGCGCCAAGGCGCAGGCTCCCAACGACATCACGAGCGTCAAGGCACGGGCGCGCCATTTAGCGGTCATTCGATTCTCCTGATTGCTCTTCATCGCGCCTTCTCCTGAAGCTGGAGGGCGCTGTTGCGCTCGATCCATTCCCCGGCTGCATCCTGGACGATCTCGCGAAGCGACACGTCGGTCTCGGAGATCCGCATGATCTTTCCGTAGTTCTGACCGAGGTAGTCGCCTTGCTTGACCTGGTAGAGCAGGTTGTCGACCCGCAGCAACGCATACGGCCGACCGCCCTTGGTCACACTGCCCACCATCGACATGCTGTCGAGCGGATAGGCCTCGAGCGGCTCCTTGCGACGATTGAGTTCGGCCGACAGCAGGGAATTCGGCTGCTTCGCCTCCTGCTTGAGGGCGACCGTGAGTTTCTGATTGCTGAAGGGCTCGACGCCGCTCATCGCGAGGTACGGCTGCGGCGTGAACTTCTTCGGTGGCGAGATCGGCTCGACGTTCGGCTTGACCTCGCGGCGTTGCTGCTCCATCCACTGGGTGAGTTCTCCCTGTTCGCCACCACACGCGGCGAGCGCGAACGCAGCCACGCCGAGCGCGAGCACCAGACGGGTTCTGTCTTGTCGGACCATCATTTCTTCGCCCCCGGCTTGGCGGCAGCCGCCTTCTTCCGGACCTCTTCGAGCTCGGCCTGATCGAGGTACCGGTAGGTGCGCGCGGTGGCCTCCATGGAGAGCGTGCCGCTGGCGTCGCGCGGCGCCGCCACGATGTTCAGGTTGTGCAGCGTGACGATGCGCGAGAGGTTCGCGATGTCGCCGGCGAACGCGCCCATGTCGTGGTAGCGGCCGGAGACGCGGATCGCGATCGGCAGCTCGGCGTAATAGTCCTTCACGACGACTTGGCCGGGCCGGAACAGCTCGAACTGCAGGCCTCGGCCGAGGCCGGCCTGGTTGATGTCAGAGAGCAGTGCGTCCATCTCGGCCTTGCCGGGCAGCTGCTTCTCGAGCTGCAACACGTACTCTTCGACCTGCACCTTCTGTTTGCGCAGTTCGGCGAGGTTGACGGCCTGGCCGAGCTTGGCGCGGTAGTCGGCTTTCAGGCCCGGCTCCTTGGCACGCTCGGCATCGAGTTCGTCGTGAGCGGTCGACAGCAACAGGAACCACCCGAGCACGATCATCGCCACGGCCGCCAAGGCCCAGACGGCCACCTTGGGCAGCAACGGCCACTGGCCGGGTTCCTTCGTGTTCAGGCTTCGAAACTGCGAGACCGCACCTTCGAAAACCGAGTTCAGGTCGACATTCATCGGGGCTGCTTTGGTCGCCATGTCAAACCTTCTTCGCGGCCGCCGCAGCGGCGCCACTGGCCGGCGCGCTGGCAGGCGCACTTGCAGGCAGTGCACCGGCCACCGCGGCTTGGTCCTGCGGACGCTTCACGGTCAGGCGCACCGAGAAATCGAACAAACGCTTTTGCTCGCGGTTCGCCGTGGACACGGTCGTGGCCTTGCTCTCGACCAACTCCGGCTTCACGAGCCACTCGGAGTTGTAAGCCGTGTTGCGCAGCAATTCCGAGATGCGCTCCTGGGTCTGCGCGATGCCGGTCACGTTCAGCAGCTGAGCGTCCTGTTTCACCGCGGTGAAGTAGATTCCCTCGGGCGTCTGGCGCACCAGCTCGTTCAGGATGTGCACCGGCACGTTGCGGTCGGTCTGCAAATCCTCGACCGCCTTCTGGCGCGCTGTCAGCGAAGCGATCTCGGCCTTCAGCGTCGCGATGTCCTTGATCTCGCGTTCGAGCTTGGCAATTTCGGTCTTGAGGAACTGGTTGCGATCCTGCTGCGCGGCCTTGAGTTGCTCGACGACAAGATACCAGCCGCCAACAATCGCAAGCCCGGCAGCCGCCGCGACGCCGAGCCCCGCGAAGAACGCGATCTTCTTGCGCTTGCGCTTCTCTTCCCGGTGCGGGAGCAGGTTGATCAGGATCACAGCACGAACCTCCGCATGGCCAGACCGCAAGCGGTGAGATACGACGGAGCCTCGCGACGCAGCTTGCTTTCGCGCACCGCCGAGCCGAGCTTCATGTTCTCGAACGGGTTCACGACCATCGAGGCGAAGCCGGTCAACTCGGTGACGCGATCCTTCAGACCCGGCAGCGCGGCCGTGCCGCCTGCCAGCATCACGTAGTGAACCTTGTGGTGCGGCGTGCTGGTGAAGAAATACTGCAGGGCCCGGCCGATCTCTTGCGAGAGGCTGTCGACGAATGGCGCCAGCAGCGTGGTTTCGTAGTCTTCGGGCAGGTCGGCGGCGAGCTTTTTCTGCTCGGCCTCCTCAAACGAGAAGCCGTACTGCCGCGAAATCAGCTGCGTGAGCTGGGAGCCGCCGAACGCCTGGTCGCGGTCGTAGAGCATCTCCTCGTCGCGCAACACCTTCAGACTGGTCGTGTCGGCACCGATCTCGAACAGCGCGACCAGTGCGTCCTTGCCTTCGTTCGGCAGCGATGCGACGACCCGGCTCATCGCCAGACGCGAGGCATGCGATTCGATGTCGAGCACGACCGGCGTCAGGCCGGCGGCTTCGGCGAGGCCTTGGCGATCCTGGACGCGGTCCTTGCGCGACGCAGCGATCAGCACCTCGACATCGCCGACCGAGGTGGGGCTGGGCCCGATCACGCAGAAGTCGAGGCTGACCTCGTCGAGCGAGAACGGGATGTACTGATTGGCCTCGGTCTCGACCTGCACTTCGAGCTCTTCCTCGCGCAGGCCGGCCGGCAGCATGATCTTCTTGGTGATGACGGCCGATTGCGGCATCGCCATCACGACTTGGCGCGTCTTGGTACCGCTCTTCGCGACGACGCGTTTGACGGCCTCGGCAACCTCGTCGAACTTCTCGATCTGGCCATCGGCGATCCAGCCCTTTTCGAAGCTTTCGACGCCAAAGCGCTCGACGACATATTCACCCGCAGCGGTCTGGCCCAACTCCACGAGCTTCACGCTGGAGGAGCTGATGTCCAAGCCGATCATTGGCGGATGTTTGCGCCCCAACAAGGTGTCTAAGAAGCTCACGACGCCTTTCCCCCAGCAGTGAAGAAATCATGCTGGACTGTTAATAAGTTACTTCAATGCTAGCAGTAAAGTCTTTGTGCCACAAAGAAAAATCCGGTTCTGCGCACCCCGTCTCGTTGCAAAACTCACACGTCGCAGACCCTTGATTCGGAGCTCGGGGGAGAACCCTGGCCACGCACCTGAGGGTGCACTTCCCGGGGTTCGCCGCTCGATGCCGCCCCCCCTCACTTCGGCGCATTCGGGCGTTTCTATAATGGGAAGTTGCAACGTGGAGTGTCATGAGCGAATCCGAGCGCCCGGCCAAGCGGCCCGCCGATCCCCCTGCGAGCCGTGGCATGCCGAGCTGGGCACGCTGGCTGACGCGCAGCGCGCTCTGGCTTGTCGGCCTGGTCGCCACCGGCGCCGTCACGGTGGTCGTGCTGGTCGGCATCGCGCTGGCCGTGGCTTATCCGAATCTGCCTGAAATCGGCGGGCTGATGGACTACCGGCCGAAGCTGCCGATGCGGGTGTTTTCGTCCGACGGCGTGCTGCTTGGGGAGTACGGCGAAGAGCGCCGCAACTTCGTGCCGCTGGGACAGATCCCCAAGGTGATGCAGCACGCGGTCCTCGCGTCCGAAGACGCGCGCTTCTACGAACACAGCGGCGTCGACATCCGGGGCGTGCTGCGCGCCGGCCTCGCGCAGTTCAACCGCTCGCGCAGCCAGGGCGCCTCGACCATCACGATGCAGGTCGCGCGCAATTTCTATCTGTCGACCGAGAAGACCTACACCCGCAAGATCTACGAGATGCTGCTGGCCTTCAAGATGGAGAGCCTCCTGACCAAGGACCAGATCCTTGAGGTCTACATGAACCAGATTTTCCTGGGGCAGCGCGCGTACGGGTTCGCGTCGGCCGCGGAAATCTACTTCGGCAAGCCCTTGCGCGACATCTCGGTCGCCGAGGCGGCGATGCTGGCCGGCCTGCCGCAGGCGCCGTCCGCCTACAACCCGATCAACAACCCGGAGCGCGCGAAGACCGGGCAGCTGCGCATTCTCGACCGGATGGTCGACAACGGCTTCATCACACCCGAGCAGCGCGACGTGGCGCGCGTCGAAGTGCTGAGATACCGTGAGCCTTCCGAAGTCGCGGTCCACGCCGAGTATGTGGCCGAGGCGGCGCGGCAGCTGATCTTCAGCCAGTACGGCGACGAGTCGTACACGCGCGGCCTGAACGTGTACCTGACACTGAAGTCGAGCGACCAGATGGTCGCGTACCGGGCGCTGCGCAAAGGCATCATGGACTACGAGCGCCGGCAGGTGTACCGCGGGCCGGAGGACTACGTCGACTTGCCGGCGAACCCGAAGGAAGTCGATGCGCGGATCGCCGAAGCGCTCGTCGATCACCCCGACAACGACGAGCTCAAGGCGGCCGTCGCGACCGAGGCCGGGCCGAAGAAGGTCGTGGCGGTGCTGCAAAGCGGCGAGGCGATCACGATCACCGGCGACGGGCTCAAGCCGGTCACCTCCGGCTTGGTTGCCAAGGGCAACCCGAAGACGCAGATTCGCCCGGGTGCGGTGATCCGGCTGACCCGTGGCGTCGGCAAGGATGGCAAGCCCGGCGACTGGAGCATCACGCAACTGCCCGAGGTCGAAGGCGCTTTCGTCGCGATCGACCCGCGCACCGGCGCCGTGCGCGCGATGGTCGGCGGCTTCGACTACGCGAAGAACAAGTTCAACCACGTGACGCAGGCTTGGCGCCAGCCGGGCTCGGCCTTCAAGCCCTTCGTCTACTCGGCTGCGCTCGACAAAGGCTTCACGCCGGCGACCGTGATCAACGACGCACCGCTGTTCTTCGACGCCGGCTCGACCGGCAGCCAGCCTTGGGAGCCGAAGAACTACGACGGCAAGTTCGAGGGCCCGATGACAATGCGCCGCGGCCTCGAAAAATCGAAGAACATGATCTCGATCCGGATCCTGCAGTCGATCGGCGCGCCGTATGCGCAGAACTGGATCACGCGCTTCGGCTTCGAGGCCGACAAGCACCCCGCCTACCTGCCGATGGCGCTGGGCACCGGCTCGGTCACGCCGCTGCAGATGGCCTCGGCCTACGGCGTGTTCGCCAGCGGCGGCTACCGCGTCAACCCGATGCTGATCAGCAAGATCACCGACAGCAAGGGCCGCATGTTGAATGAATCGACGCCGCCGGCGCTGAACGAATCGATGCGCACGCTCGATGCACGCAATGCCTTCGTGATGGACAGCCTGTTGAACTCGGTCGCGCTGCGCGGCACCGCCGCCGCGGCGCGACGCGCGCTGAACCGCCCCGACATCTACGGCAAGACCGGCACCACCAACGACTCGATCGACACCTGGTTCGCCGGCTTTCAGCCGAGCCTGGTCGCGATCGTGTGGATCGGCTACGACACGCCGCGCAAACTCGGTGACAACGAAACCGGTGGCGGCCTGTCGCTGCCGATCTGGATCGAGTACATGAAGCACGCGTTGAATGGCGTGCCGGTCGAGCAATATCCGGTGCCCGAAGGCGTGGTCAACATCGGCGATGAGTGGTTCTACGAGGAGTACACGAAGGGTGCAGGTGTGGCCAGCGTCGGCCTCGAGGACAAGATGCCGACCGCACCCGACGAAGAGGAGCGCAAGAGCATCCTCGACCTCTTCAAACGCTGATGAAACCCCTCGACCGACGATTGCGTCGGTCGATCCACCGAGGGGATGCGGGCCTGCTTGGGGCGGCCCGGCGCTCGGCCCGCCGCTCCGATCAGGCCGGCGACGTGAACTTCAGCGGCTTGCCGGCCTGCTCAGTCGCGCAGGCCGAGAGCGCCTCGAACAGTTCGCGCCCGTCGCGCGTGTCGCGCCAGGCGCCGTTCGCGAACTTGTAATGAAAGCCGCCTGAACGCGCCGCGAGCCAGATCTCGTGCAGCGGCGGCTGCGTGTTCAGCACGATCACGCTGCGGTTCGGAAAGCTCATCTCCAGCAGGCCACCGGTGCGATGGGCATCGATGTCGACCACGTCGGCCTCCAGCCACGCGTCGACGCTGGCCTCGACGCTCGCGAGCACCGCATTCGTCCGGGTCACGTATTCGGCATCGGTCAGCGGCGTGAGGGAGAGGTCGGCGGACATGGTCGATAGAATCCAGAGGATGTTGCAATGCAAGATCAGTGTAGCGGCGGCCGCGAAGGCTGCGTCGGGAGTGTGTGCATGCGTGGCCGCCGTCGCGCTGCTTGCGGCCTGCGGCCAGAAGGGCCCGCTGCAGTTGCCGAAACTGCCGACCACGACCACGACCACGACCTCGTCCCCTCCCAACGCCCCCGCTTCCGCGGCCCGACCATGACCCTGCCCGGCTCTCCGCACATCGCCCGGCGCGGCGACGATCTGTTCATCGAGGGCCGTTCGGTCGCCGAACTCGCACGCGCACACGGCACGCCGTTGTATGCGTACTCGAAAACCTCGATGCTGGCCGCGCTGGCGAGCTACCAGCGCGCGCTCGTTGGCCGCGATCACCTGATCTGCTACGCAATGAAGGCGAACTCGAACCTCGCTGTGCTGCAGACTTTCGCACAAGCCGGCTGCGGCTTCGACATCGTCTCGGGCGGTGAACTCGAACGCGTGCTGGCGGTGGGCGTGGCGGCCTCGAAGATCGTGTTCTCGGGCGTCGGCAAGACCCGCGCCGAGATAACGCGCGCACTCGAAGTCGGCGTGATGTGCTTTAACGTCGAGAGCGAGGCCGAGCTCGATCTGCTGTCGCAGGTGGCGGCCTCGATTGGCAAGACCGCGCGCGTCAGCCTGCGCATCAACCCCGATGTCGACGCCGGCACGCACCCGTACATCTCGACCGGGCTGAAGGGCAACAAGTTCGGCATCGCGCACGA
>JAZJZJ010000103.1:0-4793 GCA_040389925.1 Pseudomonadota bacterium | reverse complement strand
CCGGCAACCGCATCACCTGCCGCGACTGGTTCCAGCTCAGCCTGAAGGAGGGCCTCACGGTCTTCCGTGACCAGGAATTCAGCATGGACATGGCGGGCAGCGCGAGCGCGCGCGCCGTCAAGCGGATCGAGGACGTGCGCAAGCTGCGCGAAGTGCAGTTCCCCGAAGACGCCGGCCCGATGGCGCACCCGGTGCGGCCCGACAGCTATGTCGAGATCAACAACTTCTACACGCCGACGGTCTATGAAAAGGGCGCCGAGGTCGTGCGGATGATGCACACGCTGGTCGGCCGCGACGGCTTCGCGAAAGGCATGGCGCTGTATTTCGAGCGCTTCGACGGCCAGGCCGTGACCTGCGACGACTTCGCGCAGGCGATCGCCGATGCCAACCCCGAGAGCGCGCTGGCCCGCACGCTGCCGCAGTTCAAGCGCTGGTATGCGCAGGCCGGCACGCCGCGCCTGACCGCGCGCGGCCGCTACGACGCGCCGTCGCGCACCTACACGCTGGGCGTGGAGCAGGCGGGTTCCGGGGTCGGCGACACGGCCAACGAGCCGTTCGTGATCCCGCTCGCGCTCGGCCTGATCGGCCGCGACGGCACGGCATTGCCGGTGCAACTCGAGGACGAACCTGCCGCGTCTTCGGCCGATGTCGCGACCGAGCGCGTGCTGGTGCTCGACGAGGCGCGCAGCTTCTACACCTTCGTCAACGTCGATGTCGAACCGGTGCCTTCGTTGCTGCGCGGCTTCTCGGCACCGGCGATCCTGGTTGACGGCCTCGCCGACGCCGACCTGCTGGTGCTGTTGCAGCACGACACCGACCCGTTCAACCGCTGGGAGGCCGGCCAGCGCCTTGCGCTCGGGCGCCTGCTCGCCGCCGCGCGCAGCGAGACGCCGGGCGAACTCGACGCGCCCTTCATCGACGCGATGCGCGCCGTGCTGCGTCACCCGACGCTCGACGCCGCGTTCAAGGACGCGGTGTTGACGCTGCCGAGCGAGGGCTATCTGGCCGAACAGCTCAGCCCGGTCGACCCACCACGCATCCACGCGGCCCGCATGGCGCTGACGCGGGCGCTCGCCCGCGAGCTGCGCGCCGACTGGGAGTGGGCCTTCGAGGCGCACCAGGTCGCCGGCCCGTATTCGCCCGACTCGCTGTCGGCCGGCAAGCGCGCGCTGGCCAACCGGGCGCTGTCGATGCTGTGCCTCGACGCGGTCGCCAGCGGCGACGCAGTCTGGCCGGGCCGCGCGTATCAGCGCTTCAAGGACGCGTCCAACATGACCGATCGCCTCGGCGCGCTCGGCGCGCTGGTGCGCTCGCATGCGCAGCACGCCGAGCCGGCGCTGCACCGCTTCCACGAACTGTTCCGCCACGAGCCGCTGGTGATCGACACCTGGTTCGCGCTGCAGGCCACTGCGCCCGAAGTCGACGGCAAGGTGTTTGCGCGCGTGAAGCAATTGCTGAAGCATGCGGACTTCTCGCTGCGCAACCCGAACCGCGCGCGCAGCCTGCTCGGGGCGTTCTGCAACAGCAACCCGGCCGCGTTCCACCGCGCCGACGGCGCCGGCTGTGCGCTCTGGGCCGATCACGTGATCGCGCTCGATGCGATCAACCCGCAGTTCGCGGCGCGCCTGGCGCGCGTGCTCGACCGCTGGAGCCAGCTCGCCGAGCCGTATCGCAGCGCGGCGCGCGCCGCGATCGAGCGCGTCGCCGCCAAGCCCGACCTGTCAGGCAACGTGCGCGAAATCGTGACGAACGCGCTGGCAACCCGTTAGACCCTGGAGACGCATTGACCATGGCCACGAAGAAAAAGAACGCGTTCTACGCACAATCGGGCGGCGTGACCGCCGTGATCAACGCCTCGGCCTGCGGCGTGATCGAAACCGCGCGCAAGCACAAAGACCGGATCGGCAAGGTCTACGCCGGCCGCAACGGCATCATCGGCGCGCTCACCGAAGACCTGATCGACACGAGCAAGGAATCGGTCTCGGCGATTGCCGCATTGCGCAGCACGCCATCGGGCGCGTTCGGCTCGTGCCGCTACAAGCTCAAGTCGCTCGAAACCCACCGGCGCGAATACGAGCGCCTGATCGAGGTCTTCAAGGCCCACGACATCGGCTACTTTTTCTACAACGGCGGCGGCGACTCGGCCGACACCTGCTTCAAGGTCAGCCAGCTCAGCGAACAGATGGGCTACCCGCTGCAGGCGATCCACGTGCCGAAGACGATCGACAACGATTTGCCGATCACCGACTGCTGCCCGGGCTTCGGCTCGGTCGCCAAGTACGTGGCGGTGTCGACGCTCGAAGCCTCGTTCGACGTGCGCTCGATGGCCAAGACGTCGACGAAAGTGTTCGTCGTCGAGGTGATGGGCCGCCACGCCGGCTGGATCGCCGCGGCCGGCGGGCTGGTCGAAGACCAGGGCATCCCGGTCGTGATCCTTTTCCCCGAAATCGTGTTCGACGAGAAGAAGTTCCTGAAGCGCGTCGACAAGCTGGTGAAGGAGCACGGCTTCTGCACCGTCGTCGTCTCAGAGGGCTGCCATCACGCCGACGGCACGTTCCTGGCCGAACAGGGCGCGCGCGATGCGTTCGGCCACGCGCAACTCGGCGGCGCGGCGCCGGTCGTCGCGAACATGATCAAGCAGGCGCTCGGCCACAAGTTTCACTGGGCGGTGGCCGACTACCTGCAGCGCGCGGCACGCCACATCGCGTCGGCGACCGACGTGAAGCAGGCGTACGAGCTGGGGCAGAAGGCGGTCGAACTGGCGCTCGCCGGGCGCAACGCGGTGATGCCGACGGTCGAGCGCATCTCCGACGTCCCCTACAAGTACAGGATCGGTGTGGCCGAGCTCGCGAAGGTCGCGAACGTCGAGAAATTCATGCCGCGCGACTTCATCACCAAGGACGGCTTCGGCATCACCGACAAATGCCGGCGCTACCTCGCGCCGCTGATCCGGGGCGAGGACTACCCGAAGTACAAGAACGGGTTGCCGGTCTACGTGACGCTGAAGAACACACCGGTCGCGAAGAAGCTCGCGAGCTTCGATCTGAAGTAGGCGCCGCGGCATCGGCTAGAATGCTGGTTTTCTCGCGGCGGCATTCGCTGGAGAAAGGTCTGCAAAGACCGCGCCGGTGTAGCTCAGTTGGTAGAGCAGCGCATTCGTAATGCGAAGGTCGGGAGTTCGACTCTTCTCACCGGCACCAATCTCAAAAAAGGCCACCCACCCGGGTGGCCTTTTGCGTTCCGGTCGGCGCGTCAGTCGCGTCCGTGGCCCTTGCCGTGACCATTGCCATGGCCGCGATCATCGTGCCGGCCATGCTTGTCGTGCTTGTCCCAGCCGCGATGCTTGCCGCGGTTCCAGCCCGGATGCTCGTGCTCGTAGCGCTCGCGCACCCACTGGTCACGCACGAAGTAGACCGGCTGGCCGCAGGCCTCGTAGCGACCGCAGTACTGGCGCCAGTTCTGCTGGTGCGTCGGCGGCACGTACAGGTAGATCGGCGCCCGCTGGACGGCAACGCGCGGCGGCGCGATCAGCACCGGTTGCGGCAGGATCAGTGCCGGGCGCGGCACGTCGCCGATGTTGATGCGGCCGTAGACGCCCGGCTGGTTGATGCCGATCGAAACGCCGACGCTCGTTTGCGCAGCGGCCGAGCCGATCGCCCCTGCCGCCAGCACGATTGCAATGATCTTCTTCATGGTTTCCTCTCCAAGAGTGACTCGTGATTCCAGAACGCGCCGACTGAGCGCTGCGCAGACAGCGTTTGTGCAACTGTTCGTGCCTGGCGCGCGCTTGCGTGCGTCGAGGTGTGCATCGTGCCGCCATTTCCGCGCCGCGCGCGTCGCGCGCCGGCAAAACAAGACAACTCCTACACGGTGCCGGTGCCTGTGCCCACCACAAGTCGGGCAGATCGCTGTGTAATCAGGTCGTCGATGAAGTTCGGCGAGCCCTCGGGAGGGTGATCATGTCAGTCCTTGGTGATGTGTTCGGCAGCCTCAAATCGATGAGCCAGGTGCAGCTGTTGCTGGCCTTCACGGCCTGCATCGGCTACGCGTTCGCGCAGGGCAGCCTGCTGCCGTCGCGCGGGCGGCGCGTCGCGTGGGCGGCTGCGGCGCTGTCGGCGGCGGGCTTCGCGTTCGTGAGCGCGAACTGGACCCATGCCACGATGTTGCTGGGCTTCGCGGTCGCCGGCATGGGCAGCTTCGTTGCGCTGGTCTGGCTCACCTGCCGCGCCATCGGCTTCGGCCGGGCCACGGTCGGCGACGATGCGACGCCCGCCGAGAGCGGGTTCGACATCACCGTTGCAGCCCCCCACTCGCGCGCCGCGCGCGCCAGCGAACCCCTCCATTCCCACTGAAGGCTGCCCGGGCAAACCCGGGGCGCAGCAGTTTCGATCGAACGGTCGGATAAACTCGCGGGCTGCATGCGTACCGGGCCGAGACCCGTGCGCATCGTGGCAAAGGGTGGTGCGTCCGCGCGCCGCGCTCGCTTCGCCCCCGATCCCGTGACCAAAACCGACACCGTCTGGAGACACGCATGACCGCATCCGCCATGTTCCGCACCCGCGCCCTGATCACCGCCTTGCTCGCGACCGGCGCCTTGGGTGCTTCCGTTTCTGCGATCGCCGCCGACATCAAGATCGGCGCCGCCGAAGCGCTGTCGGGCCCGGCCGGCCAGTACGGCCAATCGATCAAGAACGGCTTCCAGCTCGCCGTCGACGAGCTCAACGCCGCCGGTGGCGTGAAGGGCAACAAAATCGCGATCCAGTTCGAAGACGAAGCCGGCAAGAAAGAGCAGG
>JAZJZJ010000102.1:0-3087 GCA_040389925.1 Pseudomonadota bacterium | reverse complement strand
TCGCGACCTGCACGCCGAGCAGGTGCGCGACCCAGCGCTCGAGCACGCGCGCGAGTGCCTTCAGGCCCGAGTGCGCGCGCGTCATCGTGAAGGTCAGGCCGTGACCGACATCGCTCGACACTTCGTGCGTCAAGTCGAGCACGAAGGCATGGCGGGCGGCGCGCGGCCAGTAGTCCGCAGCGTTGTCGGCGCTCAGGACGGTCATCTGCACGGCGGCCATCGGCGCGTTGCCTTGCACCAGCAGCCGGCCGATGTCGCCGAAGCCGCCGGTCTCGTTCAACAGATCGATCGTCGCGAGGTCGGCGCAGAGCATGCGGCCATCGGTGAGCGTGAGGCGTTGCGGGCGGTACAGCAGCTCGGCGGCGCGCGCCTCGAACGCGTCGTCCGCGGGTTGGTCATCAATGGCCAGCAGGTGCTGCACGATCGCCTGGACGAGGTGCTCGATGAACACCGGCGGGATCGTCACCTGCGCGCTGCGCATCAATGCAAGGTAATACGCCTCGAGTGTGCCGGCGGCAAGCAGCGCGTCGCGGAACGCGAGGAACATTGCGTAGTTGGCGCGCGCGTCGTCGTCCCGGACCGCATCGAGTTCGCCTGGTGCCACCGCACGAGATGGCGATGCCGCGAGCGCCTCGTGCAGCGCGATTTCCGCAGCGCACGACTCGTCGACCAGCGCGAGTTCGGGCAACGCGAGGAAAGGCCGCAGCCAAGCGTCGGTCGGCCGCAGCCAGTCGCCCGGCACGGGTTCGAGGTGAGAGGGGCCGCTCGCGGGCCGGGGGTCGTGCATCGGCCGCATTATCGGAGGCGCGCCGCGCATACACTCCCCGCGCGCGTCTTCGCGCTGCATTTCGATGATCGACGCACCACGATGAACGTGATCGGCTTCTGCGGTTTCTCGGGCTCGGGCAAGACCACGCTGGTCGAGCAGCTGATCGCGCACCTGAAGCTGCACGGCGAGCGCGTCTCGGTCGTCAAGCACGCACACCACGCGTTCGACATCGACCACGAGGGCAAGGACTCGTGGCGGCATCGCCATGCCGGCGCATTCGAGGTGGTGATCGCCTCCGACCGGCGCCTGGCGAAGATCCGCGAGTTCGAGACCCGGGCCGACCCGAGCGTGCACGACCTGATCGCCGAGCTCGACGATTGCGACTGGGTGCTGGTCGAAGGCTTCAAGCGCGCGGCGCTGCCGAAGATCGAGATCTGGCGCGCCGCAACCGGGCAGCCGGCGCAGTATCCGCAAGACCGCCACATCGTCGCGGTCTGCACCGACAGCGCCGCGCAGCTGCCCGAGGCGACGGTGCTGCCGGTGCTCGACCTCAATGATGCCGAGGCGGTGACGACCTTCCTGCTCGCGAGCGGCGAGCGCTTCGCTTACGTCAAACCAGGCTGAGCCGAGACCTCAGGCGATCTTCGCCATGTCGCGCAGCACGGTCGGGCCGGCGCGGCGCTCGATCTCGGCCAGCAGTGGCTTGTTCCAGCCGAGCATGAACATGGCCTCGGCGGTCACGAACATCGGACCGACCAGCAGGCCGGTGATGTCGTCGACGAACGCGGGCTTGCGGCCCTCGTACCAGTGGCCGACGAACTGGATCACCCAGCCGGCCACGAACACGCCCACGCCCCAGGCCAGCCAGGCCGCGGTGCTGCCGTAGGCGACCTGGTGCGCCGCCAGCAGCAGCGCCCCGACCGCGGCGCTGACGGCCACGCCCAGCGCCAAGTTGCCGCGGGTCAGATACCACGCGGCGGCGGCCGCGAACGCGATCCAGGCTGGGCTCAGCGCCACGCCACCGAGATCGAAGGCCGGCCGCGCCAGCAACACGCCGATCGCGAACACGATCATCGGCACGCCGATGAAGTGGCTGACGATGTTGCGCCGGTCGCGGTGGTATTGGGCGTACCCGCTGAGCAGGTCGGTGGCAGCACGCATCAGGGGTCTCCGGTTCGGTGGATCTTGCATGTCAATGGTAGGCCAATCACCGGCGCCATGCCACACGGCGGGGCGTGGCGCGCGGTGTGTCGCGGGGTGTGTCGGATTGCGCGCCGTACACTGCGGCGCACCGCTCCCACGCCCCGCGCCCGCACCAAGCATGCAGAACACCCCGTTGATCCACTGGCATTCGATGTTCATGGGCGTGGCCCTGCTCGCGGCGGCGCGGTCCAAGGATTCGCGCAAGCGCAATGGCGCTTGCATTGCGAGCGCCGACAACAAGATCCTGGGCGTCGGCTACAACGGGCTGCCGCGCGGCTGCGACGACAACGACGCGTCGTACTGGGCCGACATCGACGACGACCCGCTGCAGTCGCGCCACAGCTACATCGTGCACGCCGAGGTCAACGCGATCCTGAACTGCGTCGTGCTGCCGCTGACCGACAGCACGATCTACACGACCCAGTACCCGTGCCCGCGCTGCGTGCAGTCGATCATCCAGGTCGGCATCAAGCGGGTGGTGTTTCTCGAGAAGAAGTCGCACCAGGTTGCGCTCAATGGCGCGTCCGACAAGATGCTGGTCGACGCCGGGATCGAGGTGCTCGCGCTCGACGAGCTTGAGGCGCCGGCCGCCGCTTGGTGCGACAAGCTCGACGACTTCATCCGCGCCACCGGCCCCGCCGTGCACGGCACGGCCGACGCCGCGCCGCCCGGCCCGGGCGGCGCTGCCTGACGCGCCGAACTCGCGGCGTCCTGCATGGCCGCGGTGGGGTGCACGCTACCATCGCCGTCGCGTGGCACCAAGCGCCTCGACCGGCGCGTGAACCCCCAAGGAGCAGGCGATGAGAATGGACGGCCAGGAGGAGAGCTCGAACGTCGAAGACGCGCGCGGATCGAGCGGCGGCGGGCGCGGCGGCGGCTTCCGGCTCGGCGGTGGTGGTGGCATCGGGATCGGCACGATCGCGATCGCGCTGATCGCCGGCTGGATTTTCGGCATCAACCCGCTGACCTTGCTCGGCGCGCTCAGCGGCGGCGGCTCGCCGATGGTGCAGACCGAGCCGGCCGGCCCGGTCACGAAGCCGCCGGCCGGCGACCCGCAGGCCAAGTTCGTCTCGCAGGTGCTGCGCAGCACCGAAACCGTCTGGGACGACGTGTTC
>JAZJZJ010000101.1:0-2744 GCA_040389925.1 Pseudomonadota bacterium | reverse complement strand
CGCTCGAACAGCCGCTCCTTCGCGCCCCACACGCGCCCTTCGCGCAGCGCCATCGGCAGCGGCTTGCCGCCGGCGACTGCATCCTTCACGCGCTTGAGCGCGCGGATGTCTTCGGTCAGCGTCCAGTGCACCAGCACCGCGGCTTCGCCTTCGGCCTGCAGCCCGTCGAGCATGCGCAGCGCGCGCGCGACCTGGCCGGCGAGCACTGCTTCGCCGAGCTTGAACACGTCGTAGCGCGCCACGTTCAGCACCGCCGATTCGATCTGCTCGAAGCCGAGTTCGCCGGCCGGGTACAGCAATCCGAGCTTCTGGATTTCCTGGTGCGCCGCGAGCAGGTTGCCCTCGATGCGGTCGGCGAAGAACGCGAGCGTGCGCTGGCCGTCGTCGCCGCCGACCACGCGCTGGCCCTGCTGTGCCAGGCGCTGCGCGATCCACTGCGGCAGCGCCTTGCGGTCGATCGGGTCGACGCGCAACGTGACGCCGGCGCCGTCGAGCGCAGTGAACCACGCGCTGCTCTGCTGGGTGCGGTCGAGCTTGGGCAGTTGCACCAGCGTGACGACATCGTCGCCGAGCGAGCTGCAATAGCGCTGCAGCGCTTCAGACCCGTCCTTGCCCGGCTTGCCCGACGGGATGCGGATCTCGATCAGCTGCCGCGCCGAGAACAGGCTCATCGCCATCGAGGCGCCGAGCAGCCCGCTCCAGTCGAAGTGCTGGCCCGAGACGGTGTGCACCTGGCGCTCGGTGCAGCCACTCGCGCGCGCCGCCGCGCGGATCGCGTCGCCGGCTTCCTGTGCCAGCAGCGGCTCGTCGCCCCACACGGTGTAGATCGGGCGCAGGCCCTTCTGCAGGTGCGCGGCGAGTTGATCGGCGCGGATCTGCATCAGAAGGTCTGCACCGAGGCCAGCCGCCGCATCACCTGCGAGACGATGTCGCTCTGCATCGTTCGGTACAGCGCGTTCTCTTCCTGTTCCTTCGCGAGCGCGGCGCTCTCGGTGTAGCTGAGGTCGCGGTTCTGCAGGATCTCGGTGCGCGGGATCAGCTCGCGCCCGTTGACGCTGCGCAGGCGAAAGGCGAAGCGCTCGCGCAGCTGGAACTCGGTCACCTGGCCGACCGGGTTGCTCGCGACGACGACCTTCTCGCGCACGTCCTCCAACGCTTCGAGCACGACCTGCGCTTGCGCGAGGCCCTCGACCACCAGCGTCGTCGTGCTCGCGTTGATGTTCAGGCGCAACTCGTCGGCGAGCGGCGAACGCGGCCTGAAGTTGGCGAGCTGGATCGTGCGGAACCTCAGCTCGGGCGGGCGACGCAACTCGAAGCCGCAGCCAGCCAGCGGCAGGGTCGCCGCCACGACGAGCAGGTGGCGGCGTGTCGTCGACATCGGCATTCAGACCACCACGTTGACGAGCCGGCCCGGCACCACGATCACCTTCTTCGGGCGCTTGCCTTCCGAGAACTTGATGAAGTCCGGGCTGTGCAACGCCGCGTGTTCGATCGTGTGCTTGCCCGCATCGGCCGCCACGCGGATGCTGCCGCGCAGCTTGCCGTTGACCTGCAGCATCAGCTCGATCTCGCGCTGCACCAGCGCGGCTTCGTCGACCTGCGGCCACGGCGTGTCGAGCAGGTCGCCGAGGGCGCCGGCGTAGCCGAGTTCGCTCCAGAGCTTCCAGGTGGTGTGCGGGCAGGCCGGGTACAGCGTGCGCAGCAGGATGCCGAAGCCTTCGCGCACGACCGCTGGCGTATCACCGACAAGCGCGCCCTTGAAGCCTTCGAGCGCGTTCAGCAGCTTCATCGCCCCCGAGATCACGGTGTTGTACTGCATGCGCTCGTAGTCGTAGCTGATCTGGCGCAGCACGGTGTGCAGTTCGAAGCGCAATGCCTTCGCATCGTCGGCGAGCGCGGCCATGTCGATCGGCCTGGCGATCTGCGCCGGCGTATCGAACAGGTCCTGGCGGCGCGCCGCGAAGTTCCACAGCCGCTTCAGAAAGCGGCTCGCGCCGTCGACGCCGGCGTCGTTCCATTCGAGCGTCTGGTCGGGCGGCGACGCGAACATCACGAACAGGCGCGCGGTGTCGGCGCCGTACTGGTCGATGATGTCTTGCGGGTCGACGCCGTTGCGCTCGGTCTTGCCCATCTTCAGCACGCCGCGGTACTCGACCGGCTTGCCGTCGCTCCAGCGGCCGCCGATGATGCGGCCGCTCGCGTCGTGCTCGGCCTTCACTTCCTCGGGCGGAAAGTAGTCGACGCCGCCCTGGTCGGTGGTGCGCGACCAGACGTCGTTGAGCACCATGCCTTGCGTCAGCAGGCGGGTGAAGGGCTCGCCGAAGTTGACGAGCTTCATGTCGCGCATCACCTTGGTCCAGAAGCGCGCATACAGCAGGTGCAGGATCGCGTGCTCGATGCCGCCGATGTACTGGTCCATCGGCATCCAGTACGCGGCGGCCTTGGCGCCGATCATCGCGTCCGGGTTCGCCGGATCGCAATAGCGCATGAAGTACCACGAGCTGTCCACGAAGGTGTCCATCGTGTCGGTCTCGCGCTTCGCCGGCTGGCCGCAGCTCGGGCAGGCGACGTTCAGGAACGCAGCGCACTTGTTCAGCGGGTTGCCCGAGCCGTCGGGGATCAGATCCTCCGGCAACACGACCGGCAGGTCCTTCTCGGGCACCGGCACCACGCCGCACTTCGGGCAGTGAATGATCGGGATCGGCGTGCCCCAGTAGCGCTGGCGGCTGATGCCCCAGTCGCGC
>JAZJZJ010000100.1:0-6765 GCA_040389925.1 Pseudomonadota bacterium | reverse complement strand
GCGTGCCGTCGCTCTCGCACAGCAGGATCGCGACCGCGTCGAGGTCGTAGCCGGCGTGCACGTAGTCTTCGACCGCGGCGGTCATCGGCTTGTCCATCATTTCCAGCCCGGCCGGGATGATGCCGGCGGCGATCACGTTGGCAACCGCGTCGCCGGCTTTGCGGATGTCGTCGAAGCTGGCCATGATGCAGCGCGCCAGTTGCGGCTTCGGCACCAGCTTGACGGTGACCTCGAGCGTGACCGCGAGCATGCCTTCGCTGCCGACCAGCACTGTCATCAGGTCGAGCCCGGCGCAATCGAGCGCCTCGGAGCCGAACTCGACCGCCGAACCATCGACCGTGAAGCCGCGCACCCGCAGCACATTGTGCAGCGTCAGGCCGTATTTCAGGCAGTGCACGCCGCCCGAGTTCTCGGCCACGTTGCCGCCGATCGTGCAGGCGATCTGGCTGCTCGGGTCGGGGGCGTAGTACAGGCCGTAGGGCGCGGCGGCGTCGCTGATCGCGAGGTTGCGCACGCCGCATTGCACGGTCGCGGTGCGCGCGTTCGGGTCGATCTTCACGATCCTGTTGAACTTCGCCAGGCTCAGCGTCACGCCGAGCCGGTGCGGCAGCGCACCGCCCGACAGGCCGGTGCCGGCACCGCGCGCGACGATCGGCACATTCAGGCGATGGCATTCGCGCAGCACCGCGGCGACCTGCGCCTCGCTTTCGGGCAGAGCGACGACCAGCGGCTGCTCGCGGTAGGCGGTCAGGCCGTCGCACTCGTACGGCGTCGTGTCTTCACGGTGCCAGAGCAGTGCGTGCTTCGGCAGCACGGCCGAGAGCGCGGCGACGACTTGCGCCTGGCGGTGCGCACGGTCGTCGATCTCGGTCGCGATGGCGTCGGGCAACGGGGCATTCATGAGCGTTCCTTGGCAGTCGGCTGAGGTCGGTACGCGCGGATCATCACGCGGCCGCGCCGCGAAACACCGTCAGCACGCCGGTGTAGCCATACAGATGCCGGCGCGCGATCTCGCCGGCGGCGAAAAAGCCGACCAGCGGCACGTCGCCGAGCGCGTGGCGGACCACCGCGAGCTCGGCCGAAGGCGCACCGAAATGCGCGCCGCCGCGGCCCGAGCAGCTGATGTAGATCGCGCCGGCAATGCCCGCGCTCGCGGCGGCAGAAACCTCGCCGAGCGCCGAGTCCTTCAGCGCCAGCCCGGCCGGCAACGGCAATTCCTCGGGCTCGACTTCTTCGCGCACCTCGGCGCAGATGCGCGTCAGGTCGCGCCGCGCCGCTTCGACATCGCGGCGGCAGAACGCGAGCTGCATGCCGACTTCGGCGGTGTCGGCGATCGCGATGCCGCGCCGGCCCGGGTCCAGGCCGATCAGATGGCGCACGCGGGTGTCGGCGCCGAACGCCTGCGCGGTGGCGCTGCGGCGCGCGATGTGATTGAACGCGCTGCGGGTCGACGGGTCTTCGTCGGCCATCGTCTCGATCAGGCCATCGCTGATGCCGACGAGCACCTGGCGCAGCTTCGGCAGCGCCGCGCGCGGTTCCACGCCGTCGAGGCCGACATCGCGCAGCAGGCAGTCGAGCGCCGGTTCGCCGTCGAGTTCGGTGATCACGTTGCGCTCGGCCGCGGTCACGCGGCGCTGCGGCCCGACCGGCTGGCAGCCCTGCGTGACGCGTGAGACCAGCGCCACGCTGCGGTCGAACGCCACACCCGACAGGCCGCCCGACAACACGCCACCGGCAACGTGCAAGGCCCGCGACGGCGCCGACGCGAGGCCGCCGAACAGGTAGCCGGTCGACGTGCGCGCGCTCATGTCGTGGATCAGCTCGGCGAGGTCGGCGGTGCCGGGGTCGGCGTGCACGTTCGCGGTGTGGGCGGTGAACCCGGCCAGCGGGCGCGCGCCCGAGAACACGCGGAAGTGCGCGGGCGCCAGATCGGTCAGCATCAGCGACAGCGCGGGTTCGTCGACGTATTCGACCCCGCTGGCGGCGATGCCGACACCGGTCGCGCCGACCCAGTCGACGCCGGGCCAGCGCTGCTGCAACTCGGCCAGCAGCGCGCCGGCGTGCGCCGCGTAGGCATCGGTGAGGTAGACCCAGCCGAGCGTCGGCGCCGCGGCGGCGCCGGGCGCGTGGCGCTGGGCGTCGATTTGCGCCGCGGCCAAGGCGAGCGCGACGCGCCAGTCGGGGTGCGTCGCGTGGCCGTGCAGGAAACGGTTCATGGGCGGGTCGTCGTCAGGCTCAGCGGCGCGTGGCCGCCTTCTTGCCGGCCGCGGGCTTCTTCGTCGCGGCGGCCTTGCGTTTCGTCGCCGGCGCCGTGGCCTTCGCGGCGGGGTCGAGCGAGCCTTTCAGCGTGGCGCCGGCGAGCTTGCGCGCGGCGTCGGAGGCGGTGTCTTTCATCGCCGTGGTCGCGAGCTCGGTGAACTGCTGGGTCAGCGCGCCCCACCATTGCAGCGGGTCGACGACGCCGGGCGCAGGCGCGGGCGCCGCGGCAGCGGCCGCGGGTTCGGCCGGCTCGGGAGGCGGTGCTGCGGTTTCGCGGGCCGGCGCCGGCGGGGGCGGTGACACGGTCGGCACGCGCACCTGCAGCGAATCGCGCAGGCCCTCCATCTGCACGTTCATCGTCTTCAGCGTCGACAGCGTCATGCGCTGCACTTCGAGCGCCTGAATCGTCGCACCCAGCATGCGCGCGTTCTGCTCCAGCCAGAACTGCACGGTGCGCAACTCCTCGATGCGCTTCTCGAGCTCGGCCGGGTCGATCGTCGGCGCGACCCACTGGCCGATGCCGGGCAGCGCGGCGCCGGCGTTCTTCACCAAACCTTGCAGAAAGTCGAAGCCCGGCACCAGCTTCGAGAAGGCGGATGGATCGGTCATGGTCTTGTCTCCTGAGGCTTCTGTTTGTAGACGATGCGTTCGACACGATACCCGCGCTGCGCCATCAGCGCCGGCAAACCGGTCGGCCCGATCATGTGCAAGCTGCCGACCGCGGCGAACACGCGCTGGCCGACCGCATGCAGTTCGGCGATCGAATCGGCCAGCGCCGGGTTGCGATCGTCGAGCATGCGGACCATCAGCGCCCGGTCGGCCGCGGTCTTGATGCACTCGCACCAGGCTTCGTAGCGCTGCAACTCGGCCAGGTCGCCATCGGCCCAGATCGCGGCCAGGCGGCGCAGGGTCGCCAGCGCGCGGCCGCTGTCGATCTCGTCGAGCATGCTGCCGACCATCTCGACGGTCTCGGCCGGGTTCGGCATCAGCAGCATCTTCAGCTGCAGCTCGGGCGTTTCGAGCGAGACCATCTCCATCTTCGCCTGGCGGCCCCAGCCGGCCAGAAAGCCGTCGATGCCCCAGGCCGGATCGAGCCCGTCGCGGCGGCCCAGCATGGAGGCCAGCCCCGCGACCTGCAATTCGGGCGCGAGCGCGTCGAGCGCCTGGGGCGGCAGGCACTCGGCCTGAACGCGGCTGGCGATGCGCTGCTGCAGCGGCGCCGGCAGCGGTGTTTTTGGCTGCGCGGCCAGGGCCTTCGCCATGCGCTGCTGGATCAACGGGTCGAGCAGGTCGAGTTCGAGCGCCAGCGTGTCGCTCGCCGCCAGTGCCTCGCGCTGCGCCGGGCCGGGGAAATCCCATTCGAGCTTGGCCACGTGCAGCGTGCCGAACAGCCACGAGCTGCGCCCGTCCTTGCTGATGCGCCACAGAAAGCCGTGGTCGCGAGCGTCGCGCAAGCCCGCCTGGAGGCGCTCGGGCGTCGGTGCTTGCGCCACCGGCGGGCAGTCGGGTGCGGCTTGCGCCGAGGCGGTCGCGCACAGGCCGGCGGCGAGGGCGGCGGCGAGCGCCGCACGAATCAACGGGTTCATCGGCGAGTCCTGGGTGATTCGCGCCCCGCTCAGCGCGGGTCTGCGAGTTCGATCCGCAGCACGCCGTCGCGTTGCTGCCAGTGGAGCTTGCCGAGCACGTCCATGCCGAGCAGCGGGCGGTCGCCGAGTTGGGGCAGCGCGACGACCTGCAGCCGATCGACCTTCACGCCGCCCTGCAGTTCGACATCGGCGCGCACGATCTGACCGGTGACGACGCCGCCGGCGGTGTTCGAGCGCACCGTGCCGAGCGCTTCGAGCTTCAGCGCGCTCGCCAGTGAGCCCGGAATCGCGGTGCCGGTCGCGCCGGTGTCGATCAGGAAGTCGACCCGCCGGCCGTTGATGCGGCCGGGCCAGTGGTAGTGGCCGTCGTCGCCGCGGCGGATTTCGAGCGTGCCGCCGCTGACCTGAAAGCGCGTTTGCTGCGCGCGGTGCTGCCACCACTGGATCGCGATGAACAC
This sequence comes from Pseudomonadota bacterium, assembly GCA_040389925.1. Taxonomy (GTDB): domain Bacteria; phylum Pseudomonadota; class Gammaproteobacteria; order Burkholderiales; family Burkholderiaceae_C; genus LMDS01. The sequence goes on along the minus strand of JAZJZJ010000100.1, from coordinate 2,462 downwards.
CGCGGCGCCGACGAGCAGCCACACGGTGATCAGCTTGAGGCTGCGGGGGAGGTCGTTGTTCATGGGCTGGCCGAATCGCAGGTCACGCGAGCGCCACGACCTTCTGTTCGATCGCCCCGAACACGCTCATCCCGTCGAGCCCCTTCATCTCGATGCGGATCGTGTCGCCGAACTGCATGAACTCGGTCTTCGGGCTGCCGCCTTCGATCGTCTCGATCGCGCGCTTCTCGGCGATGCACGCGTAGCCGCGGCTCCAGTCCTTGTTGCTCACGGTGCCGCTGCCGATCACGCTGCCGGCGCGCACGTTGCGCGTCTTGCAAAGATGAGCGATCAGCTGGCCGAAGTGGAAGGTCATCTCGTCGCCGGCATCGCACAGGCCGACGCGTTTGCCGTTCCACACGCTTTCGAGGTTGAGGTGCACGCGCCCGCCGCGCCAGGCGTGCAGCAGTTCGTCGGGCGTGACCGCGACCGGGCTGAACGCGGTCGCCGGCTTGCTCTGGACGAAGCCGAAGCCCTTTGCGAGCTCGGCCGGGATCAAGTTGCGCAGGCTCACGTCGTTCGCGAGCATCAGCAGGCGAATGCCGTCGATTGCCGCTTCGGGCGAGCTACCCATCGCGACATCGCCGGTGATCACCGCGACTTCGGCCTCGAAGTCGATGCCGTAGTCGGCGCTCGCGGCGACGATGTCGGCCCGCGCGCCGATGAAGTCATCGCTGCCGCCCTGGTACATCAGCGGGTCGGTGTAGAAGCTCTCGGGCACGTCGGCGCCGCGCGCCTTGCGCACGAGTTCGACATGGTTGATGAAGGCCGAGCCATCGGCCCACTGGTAGGCGCGCGGCAACGGCGCCATGCACTTTTCGGGCTCGAACGCGAACGCGTGACGCGCTTTGCCGTGGTTCAGCGTCTGCGAAATTTCTTCGAGCTGTGGCGAGAGAAAGCTCCAGTCGTCGAGCACCTGCTGCAACCGGGTCGCGACACCGCTGGCATAGTGGGCGAGTGTCAGGTCGCGCGAGACGACGACGAGTTGGCCGTCGCGCGAGCCGTCTTGGTAGGTTGCCAGCTTCATGGGTGTGCGGGTGCGGTGAGGTTTTCGGAGGAACGCCATTGTCGACGCATGACTTCGGTCCGGGTTTTCTGCCGCGCCTGGGCGTGCTGATCGCCGCGGCGTTGCTGCTGCACGCGGTGGTTCTGGGCGGGGCGAGTTGGGTCTGGCCGTCGAACGCGCCGCCGCCGCTGCCCGCCGCGGCGGTGCAGGTGCGCGTCGTGGAGCCGGCAGCGCCGGCGGTGACCCCGCCGGCCCCGGTGCCGCCGGTCGTGACGGCAGCGCCGCCTGCGCCTGTCATGGCGCGTGTCAAGCCCGCGCCGAAGCCAATCGCCGCGACGCGGGTCGTGCCGGCTGTCGAGGAACCGGTCGCACCATCGGCGGCGCAAATCGCACACGCGACGCCACTTGCCGCCATGCCCGCGAACGCGGACGACGACGCGATCCCGCTCTACCGCACCCAATTGCCGCCGGCCAGCACGCTGCGCTACGAAGTCAGCCGCGGCCTGCTGCGCGGCACCGGCGAGCTGGTCTGGCGCCCGCAAGGCGATCACTACGAACTGACGCTCGACTTCAAGCTCAGTGGCCTGACGATCCTGTCGCAGACCAGTCGGGGTGGCTTCGACGCGGCCGGCATCGCGCCGCTGCGCTTCACCGACCAGCGCCCGCGGCGCGGCACGACCGCGGCGAACTTCCAGCGCGACCGCGACAAGGACGGCGACAAGGACGGCGGCAAGATCAGCTACTCCGGCTCGCAAAGCGAATTCGCGCTGAAGCCCGGCGCGCAGGACCGGCTCAGCTGGATGCTGCAACTCGCCGCGATCGTCTCCGCCGAGCCGCAACTCGCGGCGCCCGGCGCGAAGGTCGTGATGCATGTGACCGGTTCGCGCGGCGACGCGGGCGTCTGGGTGTTTCGCGGCGCCGGCCTCGAATCGATCGACGCACGCGGTGGCGCGATCGATGCGCTCAAGTTCGTGCGCGAGCCGCGCGAGGCTTACGACACGGCGGTCCAAGTCTGGCTCGACCCGAAACAGAGCCACCTGCCGGTGCGCGCGACGCAGAAGTCGGGCGGCAGCGACGAAGGCTACGAGTTGCGACTTGTCGAGGTCATCGAGCCGAACTGACCCCCGAAACCACGCGAAAGTGCCGACCTTGTCATCCGCTGGCTTGAAATTTGCGTTGCAATGCTCAGGTAGTTGTCATCGCTCGAATGCAAGGCGCTCACCGAGGGTTCACCGAATGCAGATGCTCTACAACTCCGACAGCTATGCCGTGGTGCTGTTCGACGTGGCGGCTGCGGTGGCGCCCGATGCGGCGCCAGTGGTGGCCGACGCGCCCGAGCCGCTGAGCCACGGCGGCTACGAAATCGTCGACAAATTCGCCCGCAAAGAGATCTTCCTGCAGGGCGTGATGGCCGAGA
>JAZJZJ010000099.1:0-4060 GCA_040389925.1 Pseudomonadota bacterium | reverse complement strand
GATCCAGACCTTGCCCATGATCGGGCACAGGTGGTGCGAGCAGGCGCTGCGCACGGTGATCGGGCCGACGATCATCAACTCGTTCAGCCGCTCGGCGTTCGGGAACTCGGTGACCGCCGGCATCGGCACGTAGCGGCCCTTGAACACCTCGGTCAGGAACATCTTGGCGACGCGCCTGGCCGTTTCGTTGGTGTTGTGGTCGCTGTCGGTGTCGATCACGAGCGCGCGCAGCACCTCCTGCATCTTCGCTTCGACCTCGCTGCGCAACTCGTCGATCTCGCCTTCCTCGATGTAGGCCGAGATGTTGTCGTTGGCGTGAAAGCGGCAGTCGGCGCCGACCAGCCGGTAGCGGATGCGCTCGGAGGCCGCGAGCTTGGCCAAGTCGCCTTCGGTTCTGAATATCGGTGTCGGTTGTTCGCCGCGCATGGATGCTTTCCTTGCTTTACATGGAACAAGCGTACCGCAGTGGGGCTTTCGGCCCGGGTGGCCCGAAAGCAGACCGTAGACTGCGCGCGGTGAACGTTCCTGCCCAGCCTCTGCATCCCCCAAGCGCCCCCGGCCACGCGCTGCCTCTCGCCAAGCTGCTGAACCACACCGCCGACGCCGTGCAGGCAGTGCGCGCGGGCCAATCGCTGAACGTCGCGCTGGCGAACTGCCCGGCCGCCGCGCGGCCCGGCACGCAGGCGCTGAGCTTCCACGCGCTGCGCTGGCTGGGCGCGGCGCAGGCGCTGCGCGCGCAACTCGCGCCGAAGACACCGCCGCCGGCCGTCGATGCGCTGCTGTTGACCGCGCTGGCGCTGCTGTGGCCGCAGGCCGAGGCGCCGTATGCCGAGCACACCCTGGTCGATCAGGCGGTCGATGCGGCGCGGCAGCGCACGAAGCAGAGCGCGGCCTTCGTCAACGCGGTACTGCGGCGTTTTCTGCGCGAGCGCGACGCGCTCGTGGCGGCGGCGTTGCGCGACCCGCTGGCGCGCTTCAACCACCCGGGCTGGTGGGTCGATCGGTTGAAGGCCGACTGGCCCGCGCACTGGCAGCAAATCCTCGACGCCGACAACCAGCGCCCGCCGATGACCTTGCGTGTCAACGCGCGCCGCGGCGATGCGTCCGCCTACGTCGCCCGGCTCGCCGTCGCCGGCATTGCCGCCGAGGCCATCGGCGCGCAGGCCGTGCGGCTGGCCCAGCCATGCCCGGTGACGCAGCTGCCCGGCTTCGCCGACGGCGATGTGTCGGTTCAAGATGCCGCCGCGCAACGCGCCGCCCCGCTGCTGATCGGCGCTGGCGTGGATCGACAGCCCCAAGACACCTGCGGCGTCGCCCCCCGCGGGGAGCTCAGCCCGCCGGGGGCCACGCAGTGGGCCTCTTCGTGGCCCATGGCGGCCCGGCACTGGCTGAGGCCCGGCGCCCGTGTCCTCGACGCCTGCGCCGCGCCCGGCGGCAAGACCGCGCACCTGCTCGAGTTGGCCGAACTCGACGTGCTTGCGCTCGACAGCGACCCGGTGCGCCTGAGCCGTGTCCACGAAACGCTGGCGCGCCTCGGGCTGAGCGCCAAAACCGTTGCGGCCGATGCCGGCCAGCCCGCCACCTGGTGGGATGGCCGCCCGTTCGACGCGATCCTGCTCGACGCTCCGTGCAGCGCGGCCGGCATCGTGCGCCGCCACCCCGACGTGCGCTGGCTGCGCCGGGCCAGCGACATCCCGACGCTGGCGGCGATCCAGGCGCGCCTGCTCGACGCCTTGTGGCCGCTGCTCGCGCCCGGCGGCCGGCTGCTGTACTGCACCTGCTCGGTCTTCAAGGCCGAGGGGCAGGAGCAGATCGACGCTTTTTTGCAACGCCAGCCCGGCGCCGGCCTCGCCGCCAGCCCGGCATCGCCCGGCCACCTGCTGCCACTGCCCGACAATGGCGACGAGCGCCCGGTGCACGACATCAGTGCGGCCGCCGACGGATTTTTCTACGCCCTGATCGAGAAGACGAATTAAGACCCCCCAGGAGACGTCTACGACATCTCCGCCCCCGGGGGTCAAGCAAAGTGGCAAAGCCACATTTACTTGAGAGGTTCACGGCCCGATGCGCTGCGCGGCAACCCAACACGGCGACATCCAGCCCGGCGCCCCGCGGCGCGCGGGATGGCTGCGCGCCGTGCTGCTGGCGCTGGCGATGTGGCTCGCGTGGGTGCCCGCCGCGCCGGCGGCCGATCTCGAACTGACCAGCTTCGAGCTGACCCACGGCGACGACGGCGTGTTCCTCAGCTACGCCGTGAATCTGGAGCTCTCGCGCAGCGTCGACGAAGCGCTCAGCAAAGCCGTGCCGCTGTTTTTCGTCGCCGAAGCGGAGTTGTTCCGCAACCGCTTCTACTGGCGCGACCAGCGCATCGGCTATGCGATCCGGCGCTGGCGCATCGTGTTCCAGCCGCTCACATCGACCTACCGCGTCACCTTCGACGGCGGCTTGAGCCAGAACTATCCGACGCGCGCCGAGGCGTTCGCCGCGATCAGCCGCAGCGTGCGCTGGAAGATCGCCGAAGGCCCGCAGATCGACGAGAACAGCCGCCAGTACCTTGAGTTCAGCTTCAAGCTCGACACCTCGCAGCTGCCGCGCCCGATGCAGATCGGCATCGGCGGCGAGAAGGACTGGGCGATGTCGGTCCAGCGCACCCAGAAGATCAATTAAAGCGCGGCTGAACATGACCAAAGCACAGCGCTGGGCGTGGCTGATCTCGACGGTGGCCGCGACCGGCGCCGGCCTCGTGCTCGCGTTCCTGCTGTCGATCGCGACCAACAACCCGGCGCTGTACGAGCGCCACTACGTCTGGCTGTTCTGGGTCAACGTCACGGTCGCGACGCTGCTGGTGCTGGTCATCGGCATCGCGGGCGTGCGGCTGCTGGTGCGCGTGAAGCGCGGCAAATTCGGCAGCCGGCTGCTGCTCAAGCTCGCGGCGATCTTCGCGCTCGTCGGCGTCGTGCCGGGCGTGCTGATCTACACGGTGAGCTATCAGTTCGTTTCACGCAGCATCGAGAGCTGGTTCGACGTCAAGGTCGAGAGTGCGCTCGACGCCGGCCTGAACCTGGGCAAGGGCACGCTCGATGCGATCGTCGCCGAAGTCGCGACCAAGACGCGCCTGGCCGCCGAACGCCTCGGCGAGACGCCCGGCTCGGCGCAGTCACTCGCGCTCGAGCGCCTGCGCGAGCAGCTCTCGGCGCAAGACATCGCGATCGTCGACAAGACCGGCCAGACGATGCTGAGCACCAGCAGCAGCACCGCCTCGCGCCTGATGCCCGAGCGGCCGTCTGCGACACTGATGCGCCAGGCCCGCAACCAGCGCGTGGTGAGCGAGCTGCTGGGTCTGGACGACGACGCCGTCGCCAGCGGCAGCGTCAACTACGCCCGGGTGCGCGCGCTCGCGTTCATCCCGACGACGACCTTCGCGCTCGGCCAGGACGACCGCTACCTGCTCGTCAACCAGCTGCTGCCGCGCGCGCTGGCCGCGAACGCGCTCGCGGTGCAGACCGCGTACCGCGAGTACCAGCAGCGCGCGCTCGCGCGCAGCGGCCTGCGCAAGATGTACATCGGCACGCTGACGCTGGCGCTGGTGCTGGCCGTGTTCGGCGCGCTGCTGCTGGCGGTGACCCTGAGCAACCAGCTCGCCCGGCCGCTGCTGCTGTTGGCCGAGGGCATGCGCCAGGTCGCCGGCGGCGACCTCTCGGCGAAGCCGGTGTTCGCCTCGCGCGACGAGTTGGGCGGCCTGACGCGTTCGTTCGCCGACATGACGACGCAGCTCTCGGAGGCACGCGAGCTGGTGCAAAAGAGCGTCGTGCAGGTCGAAGGCGCGCGCGCCAACCTGCAGACGATTCTCGACAACCTGACCGCCGGCGTGATCGTGTTCGACCGCCGCGGCAACATCGACACCGTGAACCCGGGCGCGACCCGGATCATGCGGCTGCCGCTCTCGGCCTACCGCGGTCAGCGCTTGGCCGACGTGCCCGGCCTGGCCGAGTTCGCGCAGGCGGTGGGCCAGCGCTTCGAGCTGCACAGCACCAGCCCCGAGGCCGGCGAGCGCGACCAC
>JAZJZJ010000098.1:0-18017 GCA_040389925.1 Pseudomonadota bacterium | reverse complement strand
GTTGGTGGCCAGGATGTTGCGCTGGATCTCGTTGCTGCCGCCGTAGATCGTCGCGGGGCGGGCGTTGTAGAACGTGGTCAGCACATCGATGTGGTTGCCATCGAGGTCGATGTCGCCAGGTGTGCCACCGCTCGAACCGGCCACGTCGACCAGCAGATTCGCCAGGCGCGAGTAGGTCTCGGTGGCGAATATCTTGAGCATCGACACGTCGGGCCCGAGCGTTTCACCGCGCTTGACCTGCTCGACGAAACGGGTGTACAGCGTGCCCAGGTCGGCCACGTCGAGTGCCAGTTGCGTGTAGCGATCCGTGAATACCTGGTCGTCGAACAACCCCAACAGTTCGGCCGCCTCGCGCACCCGGGCCAGCGCGTACTGGCTCTGCTTCGGGCTGCCGAGAAAGATGCGCTCGAAGCTGAGCAGCGCCTTGGCGATGGTCCAACCCTGATTGAGCTCGCCCACGCGCTGGCTGCGCGGCACGCGCACGTTCTCGAGGAACACTTCGCAGAAGTCTTCGTGGCCGGCGATGTTGCGGATTGGCCGCACCGTGATGCCCGGCGTCTTCATGTCGGCGAGCAGGAAGCTGATGCCTTCCTGCTTCTTCGCATTCTTGTCGGTGCGCACGAGCAGAAAGATGTGGGTGGCGTCCTGCGCCAGCGTGGTCCAGGTCTTCTGGCCGTTGACGATGAAGTCGTCGCCGTCCTCGACCGCTTCGGTGCGCAGGCTGGCCAGGTCGGAACCGGAATTGGGTTCCGAGTAGCCCTGGCACCAGATGTTCTCGCAGGACAGGATGCGCGGCAGGTACTGCACGCGTTGCGCGTCGCTGCCGTGCTGGATCAGCAGCGGGCCGACCATCGAGATGCCCATGTCGGGCGCGCGTGCGACGCCGTGGCGCTCTTGCTCCTCGATGAAGGCGATCAGCTTCTCCGGTGCCAGGCCCATGCCGCCGTAGCGCGTCGGCCAACTCGGGGCGAGCCAACCGTGGTCCGCGAGCTTCAACGTCCAGTCGCGGATCTCGGCCCAGCGCAGGCGTCGCTTCGGGTAGCGCAATTCCTGCGGATACTCGCGCTCGAAGAAGTCGCGCACCTGAGTGCGGAAGGTCTCGGTGTCGAGCGCATTCCAGTCGGTGCTCATGCTGTTTCCACCATCGCGGCGGCCTGCCGGCCCATCGAGGCGAACCGGCTCCGCTGCATCCTCGCATTGCCGAGCCAGGCCGACAGCACCAGGGCGCGCTGCAGGTACAGGCCGAGGTCGTAGTCGTCGGTCACGCCGATGGCACCGTGCAGCTGCACCGATTCGCGCCCGATCATCAATGCGGCTTCCGAGCAGCGCGACTTGACACGTGCGGCCAGCAGTGCGCGCTCGTCGCCGCCGCAGCCACGGTCGAGCTCGGCGATGGCCTGCGCGACGACGGCGTCGCTCAACTCCTGCTGGATCAGCATGTCCACGGCGCGGTGCTGCAAGCTCTGGAAGCTGCCGATCAGCTTGCCGAACTGCTTGCGGGTGCGCAGATACTCCAGCGTCATCGCGAGCATGCGGCGCGACACCGCGAGCAGCTCGACGCCGGTGAACACCAGCGCCTCGTCGTACGCGGCGGCCAGCGCGGTCTCGGCCGCCGCGCCGGACGCGAGTACGTGGTCCGCGGGCAGTTCGATGTTCTCGAAGACCAGACGCGCTGCATAGGTGCCGTCGGCCAGGCGCTCGCTGGTCTTGGTCAGACCGGTGCTCTGCGCCGGCACCCAGACCAGCACGAGTCCTTGGGCGGACGACGCGCTGACGATGTAGCCGGTTGCGGCGGCGCCAGGCCGCACATGCCGCTTGCCGCCACGCAGTGTCAGGCTCTGTCCCAAGCGAGCGCACACCGTCGCCGGTTCGGCCAGACCGCCCGCCGCGTCGAAGCCGGCGGCGCCCGAAGTGTCTTCCTGCCACGCCACCGCAGGCAGCGCGCGGCCCTGCGCGAGCTCGGCCAGCAGCCGCTGCGCGGTCTCGTTGCCGGTGCAGGCCTGCAGCAGGCGGCCGGCGAACACGAGCACTGGCGTCACCGGCTCCGGTGCCATGTGCCCGGCGAGCGCGGTCGTCACCTCGGCCATCTCGGCGAAGCCCTGGCCATAGCCGCCCGCCGATTCGGGCACCAGCAGCCCGGTCCAGCCTTGGGCCGCGAGGGCGTCCCAGAAACGCAGATCGAAGCCCGGCGGTTTTGCCCGCAGCGCACGGGCGCGCGACAGCGGCGACTCTTTGGAGGTGAAGGCGAGGGCACTCGAGCGCAGCATGTCGAGCTGCTGCAAACGGTCAGGATCGGAGATGACGGCGGACATGGCGGGGCGGGCAGGTTCGGTTGCGGGTCAATAGGACTTGGGCAGGCCCAGCACCTTCTCGGCGATGAAGCACAGGATCAGTTGCGGGCTGATCGGCGCGACGCGCGGGATCAGCATCTCGCGCAGGTAGCGTTCGACCTGGTATTCCTTGGCGTAGCCGAAGCCGCCGAGCGTGGCCATCGCACGCTGGCAGGCGTTGAAACCAGCCTCGGCGGCCATGTACTTGGCGGCGTTCGCGTCGGCGCCGCAGTTGAGCTTCTGGTCGTACTTCCAGGCACCGCGCATCGCCATCAGCCACGCCGCCTCGAGCTCCATCCACGACTGCGCCAGCGGGTGCTGGATCGCCTGGTTCTGGCCGATCGGGCGGTCGAAGACGATGCGCTCGTTGGCGTACTTGACGGCCCGCTCCAGCGCCGCCTGGCCCAGGCCCACCGCCTCACCGGCGATCAGGATGCGCTCGGGGTTCATGCCGTGCAGGATGTACTCGAAGCCGCGGCCTTCCTCGCCGATGCGGTCTTCGACCGGCACGCGCAGGCCGTCGAGGAAGAGCTGGTTCGAGTCGACCGCCTTGCGGCCCATCTTGTCGATCTCGCGCACCTCGATGAATTTGCGGTCGAGGTCGGTGTAGAACAGGCTCAGCCCGAAGGTCGGCTTGGGGCAGTCCTCGGCCGGCGTGGTGCGGGCCAGGATCAGCATCTTCTTGGCCACCTGGGCGGTCGAGATCCAGACCTTCTGGCCCGACAGGATGTAGTGGTCGCCCTTGCGTTCGGCGCGGGTCTTGAGCTTGGTGGTGTTGAGGCCGGTGTTGGGCTCGGTGACCGCGAAGCAGGCCTTCTCCTGGCCGGCGATCAGCGGCGGCAGCATGCGGCGCTTCTGCGCGTCGCTGCCGAACACCACCACCGGCTGCAGGCCGAAGATGTTCATGTGCACCGCCGACGCGCCCGACAGCCCGGCGCCCGAGCGCGCGATCGCGGCCATCATCACGGTGGCCTCGCTGATGCCCATGCCGCTGCCGCCGTACTCCTGCGGCATGCAGATGCCGAGCCAGCCGCCTTCGGCCAGCGCGTTGTAGAGCTCGTGCGGAAAGCCGCCGTCGCGGTCGCGCTGCAGCCAGTAGTCGTCACCGAAGTTGGCGCAAACGCGGCCGATCGCCTCGCGGATGCTTTCGTGTTCTCGGTTGTCGCTGAAGTCCATTTATCCGATTCCTCAAAAGGCCATCGCCAGGCGCGTGCCCTGATCGATCGCGCGCAGCGCGTCGAGCTCGGCCGCCAGTTCGGCCCCGCCGATGATTTCGGGTTCGATGCCGTGGCCGCGCAGTTCCGCAGCGAGCGCGTTCTCGGAGTCCTGGCCGGCGCAGATCACGACCGTGTCGACCTCGAGCAGGCAGGCCTCGCCGTTGACGCGCAGGTGCAGGCCGGCATCGTCGATGCGCTCGTAGCTGCAGCCCGACACCGTCTGCAGGCCGCGCTGCTCGAGCCGGGCACGCAGCGCCCAGCCGGTGGACAGCCCGAGCGTGCGGCCCGGCTTCTCGGGCTTGCGCTGCAGCAGCGTGACGGTGCGCACCGTCGTCGGCGCCTGCTGCGGCTTCAGGCTACCGGGCACGTCGAGCGCGGTGTCCACACCCCACTCGGCAAAGAATTCACCCACCACGCCCGCGCCCGCTTCGGCGCCATTGCGGACGAGCTCGTGCAGCAGGTACTCCGCGACATCGAAGCCGATACCGCCGGCACCGATGATCGCGACGCGCCGGCCGGCCTGCTTGCGGCCCGACAGCAGCTCGGCGTAGCCGACGACCTTGGGATGGCCGATGCCCTGGATCTGCGGGTGGCGCGGGCGCACGCCGGTGGCCACGACGATGCGGTCGAATCCGGCCGCCGCCAGCTCGGCCGCGCCGGGCCGGGTGCCCAGGTGCAGCGCGATGCCTTGCTGCTCGACGCGGGCGCCGAAGTAGCGCACCAGTTCGTGGAATTCCTCCTTGCCTGGCACGGCACGGGCCAGGTTGAGCTGGCCGCCGATCGCGGGAGCGGCTTCGTACAGCGACACGCTGTGGCCGCGTTCAGAAGCGGTCACGGCGCAGGCCAGCCCGGCCGCGCCGGCGCCGATCACCGCGACGCGGCGCTTGCGCGTGCTTGCGGGCATCTCGGCGAACTCCAGCTCGCGGCCGGCGCGCGGGTTAACCAGGCACGAGGTCGGGCGATTGGTGAAGATGAAGTCCAGGCAAGCCTGGTTGCAGGCGATGCAGGTGTTGATGGTGTCGGGCCGGCCCGCGGCAGCCTTGAGCACGAAGTCGGAGTCGGCCAGGAAGGGCCGGGCCATCGACACCATGTCGGCGTCGCCGCCGGCGAGGATCTCCTCGGCCACCTCGGGCGTGTTGATGCGGTTGGAGACGATCACCGGGATCGACACCGCGCGCTTGATGCGTGCCGCGGCGAAACGGAAGGCCGCGCGCGGCACGACGTAGGCGATCGTCGGAACGCGGGCCTCGTGCCAGCCGAAGCCGGTGTTGATGACGTCGGCCCCGGCCGCCTCGACGGCCTGCGCCAGCGCGATGATCTCGTGCGCCGGGGCGCCGCCTTCGACCAGGTCGAGCGCCGAGATGCGGTACATCAGCAGCGCCTGCGGCCCAAGGCGCTCGCGCGTGCGGCGCACGATCTCGACCGCGAGGCGATGCCGGTTCTCTGCGCTGCCGCCGAACTCGTCGCGGCGATTGTTGGTGCGCGTCACGGCGAACTGGTTGATGAAGTAACCCTCGGAGGCCATCACCTCGACGCCGTCGAAGCCGGCGCGCATCGCCAGCTCGGCGCAGTGAACGTAGTCCTCGATGGCTTGCCAGACCTCGACGGTGCTCAGCGCGCGAGGGACGCGGCGATTGATCGGCGAGGGGATGTTGGACGCACCCACCAGCTGCGCCGTCTTGCCGTAGCGGCCGGTGTGCAAGACCTGCAGAATGATCTTGCCGCCCGCGGCGTGCACCGCCTGTGGAATCGGTCGCAACTCATCGGCCTGCGCGGGCGTGATCAGCTGCGGGCCGTGATCGTCCAGCAAGGCCTCCAGGTTCATGGCGTAGCCGCCGGTGACGATCAGACCGGCGCCGCCGCGCGCGCGCTCCGCGTAGAACGCGGCCAAGCGCTCGACACCGCGTTCGAGCCCATCGAGGCCGGTGTGCATGGATCCCATCAGGGTGCGGTTGCGCACCGTGTGGGCGCCGAGTTCGAGGGGCGAGAGCAGGGTCGGAAAAGGGGGGGCGATACTCATGATGGACAGGGAGCCTGTATCTAACTAACGTATGTTCGATGGTATAGTCGTTTGATGGTTTCGTGGTGTTCGACGGGACAAGGGTTTCCCCGCCCACGTGGGCGCGGGCCGGCTTGCCGCTCCGAACGCTGTCCCAATCTTGCCGCCTGCTGGAGCACACGATGAACGAGCAAACCGCTGAGGCGACCCGAGCCGATGACCTGACGCCCTATTTGGTGCCGGGACGCTTCGCCGACAGCGACCATCCCGCGGTGCAGGCGTTTGCCCGTTCGCATGCCGACGCGTCGATGTCGCCGCGCGACATCGGCGTCAAGCTGTACTACGCAGTACGCGACGGCTTCCGCTACGACCCGTACCACTTCGACATGTCCGAAGTCGGGCTCAAGGCAAGCCAGGTGGTTGAAAGCGGGCGCGGCTTCTGCGTCCCGAAGGCCACCTTGCTGGCGGCGGCCGCGCGCGTGCTGGGCCTGCCGTCGCGCCTGGGATTCGCCGATGTGCGCAATCACCTGACCAGCCCGCGTCTTCGCGAGATGATGAATTGCGACGTGTTCGCCTACCACGGCTACACCGAATTGCTCATCGATGGCCGCTGGTTGAAGGCCACGCCGGCCTTCAACCTGAGCCTGTGCGAGAAGGCCGGGGTCAAGCCGCTGGAATTCGACGGCCGTGCCGATTCGATCTTCCACGAGTTCGACACCCGCGGCCGGCGCCACATGGAGTACATCCAGGACCGGGGTTCCTATCCCGACGTGCCGCGCGAGGAGATGCTGGAAGCCTTCCAGCGCATCTATCCCAACTACCAGAGCTGGATGCAGAACGCCGCAACGGCCGACTTCGAGCGCGACGTCAAGCCGGGCGTCGCGACGTGACGGCAATGGCGGTCGCTTCCGAACGGCGTGAATTCGCGGGTTTCGACGGTGGTGCGTGGGTCGCGGATATCGCCGGCCCCGCGGACGCGCCCACGGTCCTGCTGCTGCACGGCGGCGGCCAGACCCGCCATGCTTGGGGCGGCACCGCGAAGGCGCTGGCGCGGGCCGGCTGGCGCTCGATCGCGCTCGACCTGCCCGGACACGGCGACACGGCGTGGTCGGTCGACGGCGACTACCGCATCGAAACCCTGTCGCGCGACATGGCCCGCTTCTGCCGCGACCTCGGCAGCCCACGGCTGGCCCTGGTCGGTGCATCGCTGGGCGGCATGATCGGCATGGCGATGGTTGCGCGCAGCGACGCACCGCCGATCGCGGCGCTGGCGCTGGTCGACATCGCGCCACGCATCGAGGCCAAGGGCGTGGACCGCATCGTGGACTTCATGCGCGCGCACCCGGAAGGTTTCGCCACACTCGACGACGCTGCCCGTCACATCGCGGCCTACCGCGGCCGGGCCGTCGTCGGGCATCACCGCGGGCTGCAGAAGAACCTGCGCTTGAACGCCGCTGGACGCTGGGCCTGGCACTGGGACCAGCGCCTGATGAACGACGAGAACCACAACCACCGCAACGATCCGGCATTCTTCGAGCGCGCCCTGGAGCAATACGGCGGGCCGCTGCTGCTGGTGCGCGGGGGGCGCAGCGACGTGATCAGCGAGGCTGGCGCCGCCGCGTTCCGCCAGACCTTCTCGCACGCGCGCTTCGTCAACCTGCCCGGGGCCGGGCACATGGTGGCCGGCGACGCCAACGACGCCTTCACCGCCAGCGTGATCGACTTCCTCGGCGACGTGATGCCTTTTTCCACCCCGGCCGCCGGGCCGGTCACCGGAGCACCCGCACCGTGAGTCTCAGATCCTTCACCCTGCACGACCAGATCGAGCGCAACGCCTGGCTGCACGGCAGCCGCACGGCCTTCGTCAGCGGCGCGCAGCGGGTCACGCACGCGCAATACGCGGTTCGCGTCGCCCGGCTGGCCGCCGGCCTGGCCGGGCTGGGCGTCGGCATCGGCGATCGGGTCGCGATCCTGGCCCACAACGGCCAAGAGTACGTCGATCTGTTCGGCGCGGCGGCGCGGCTGGGTGCAATCGTCGTGCCGGTCAATTGGCGGCTCTCGGCCGAAGAGGTTGCCTATGTGCTGCAGGACACCACGCCGCGCGTGCTGATCGCCGCGCCGGAGTTGCACGCCCTCGCGCCCGAGTCGGTGCGCGCGAACGCGCTGGCGTATAGCCTCGGACCGGCTTCGGACGCGGCCTGGCGCGCCGTCGGTGACCTGTACGTCGACGAGCCGATGGCCGCGGCCGCCATCGACGACAGCGCCGGCCTGGTCATCGTCCACACCGCCGCCGTCGGCGGGCGCCCGCGCGGCGCGCTGCTGTCGCATCGCGGCCTGCTCGCCGCTGCGGCCAAGTCGCTGCAGGCCTGGAACCTGACGCCCGACGACGTGCTGCTCGGGGCGCTGCCGCTGTTTCACCTGGCCGGCATCGGCTACACGCTGGCGCTGCAGGCGGCCGGCGGCTCGACGATCGTGTTGCCGCGCTTCGACCCGAAGGCGATGGTCGCGCTGATCGACGAACAGGGCGGCAGCGCGATGGGTTCGTTCCCGCCCATGCTCGGCGCGTTGCTCGATGCGGCGGCCGAGGCCGGCTCGAAGCTCGCGCGCCTGCGCGTGGTCACCGGCATCGATGCGCCGGAAACCCTGGCCCGCTTCGCGGCGGCCTGCCCGCATGCCGACTTTTGGGTGGCCTACGGCCAGACCGAGACCTCGGGTTCGGTGTCCACCGCGCGCTACGCCGAGCGGCCGGGCAGCGCCGGCTGTCCGGTGGCCGGGCACACGGTGGCAATCGTCGACGACCTGGACCGCCCGGTGGCCGGGGGTGTCACGGGCGAGATCGTCGTGCGCGGGCCCATGGTGTTCAACGGTTACTGGGGCTGCGACGAAGACGACGCCTTCACCTTCCGCGGCGGCTGGCACCACACCGGCGACATGGGCCGCTTCGACGCCGATGGCTACCTCTGGTACGCCGGCCGCTCGCCGGCCAAGGAACTGATCAAGCCGGGCGGCGAGAACGTCTACCCGGCCGAGGTCGAGCGCGCGCTTCTCGAACACCCGGCGCTGGCCGAGGCGGTCGTGTTCGGCGTGCCCGACGCGCAGTGGGGCGAGGCGGTCAAGGCGGTGTGCGTGCTGAAGCCGGGGCAGACCCTGGCCGCCGAGGTGCTGATCGAATTCGTCGGCCAGCGCATCGCGCGCTACAAGAAGCCCAAGCATGTGGTCTTCGTGGCCGCCCTGCCGCGCAACCCGTCCGGTGGTCTCGATCGCGCGGCGGTGAAGGCCGCGCATGCCGGAACCTGACGATGTCAGCCCGGGGTCGACAGTCCGCCGTTGACGCTGAGCGTCTGGCCGGTGATCGCGTCCGACTCCGGGCCGGCGAAGAATGCCGCGGCCTGCGCGATGTCCTTGCAGTGCACCGGGAACAGCATGCGCTTGCGCAGGTTGTCGATCATGCCCTGGCCGTGCGCTCCGGCGAGTGCTGCGGAGCCGCCGCCCCAGCGCGGTTCGGCGTCCCAGATGTAGCTCATCGCCACCGCATTGATGCGGATGCCGTCGCGGCCCAGTTCGCGCGCCAGCACGCGGCACATCTGCATCATGCCGCCGGTGGCGCCGCCGATGAACGATTCGCCGACTGTCGCGACGCGCCCGGCATCGGTGCCGATCGCGACGATCTTGCCGTGGCGCTGCGTGCGCATCGCCGCCGCAGCGGCCTGGATCGCAAAAGCGCGCGTCAACCAGTGCGAGCGGATGTAGGCGTCGAAATCGGCGCCCTCCATCTCGGCAAACAGCTTGAAGGCAAGCGAATCGCTGCTGGCACCGGCGCCGCTGGCCACCAGCACGTCGAGCCTGCCATGGCGCTCGACGATGCGCGCGACCATCGCCTGCACGGCGCTGCGATCGGTCAGGTCGGCGGCCTCGAATTCAGCCTGGCCGCCGGCGGCGGCGATCTCTTCGACCACGGTGCCGCCGCTGTCGGCATTCCGGCCGTTGACGACCACGCGAGCACCACGCCGCGCCAGTTCGTGCGCCACGGCACGCCCGATGAAGGCGGTGGCGCCGGTCACAAGGGCAATCCTGTCTTGAAGCGAATCGGTTTGAGGCATATCGTTCGGCCTAACGCTTGTTCGGGAATCTCGTATTGTGATGGAGTTCGACTGCAGTGAGTAAACCTGAGGCGGTGATCGTCGGCGTCGCCGACGTGCCGTTGAAAGACGGCAAGGTGCTGACCCCGATGTCGGTGCTGCAGATGCAGGCGCTGGCGGCGCGCGACGCGCTTGCCGATGCCGGCATTCCGATGCGCGAGGTCGATGGCCTGCTGACCGCCGGCCTCTGGGGCAACCCCGGGCCGGGCCTGCTGCCAAGCGTGACCTTGTCCGAATACCTGGGCTTGGTGCCGCGCTACACCGACAGCACCAACATCGGCGGCTCGGCCTTCGAGGCCCACGTCGCGCATGCCGCCACCGCGATCGAGGCCGGGCGTTGCGAAGTCGCGCTGATCACCTACGGCAGCCTGCAGCGCAGCGAGGTCAGTCGCAACCTGGCCGGACGGCCGTCGGTGCTGACGATGCAGTACGAAACGCCCTGGGGCGCGCCGACGCCGATCGGCGGTTATGCGATGGCGGCGATGCGCCACATGCACGAGTTCGGCACGACCTCGGAACACCTGGCCGAGATCGCGGTGGCGACGCGCAAGTGGGCCGCGCTGAACCCGGCCGCCACGATGCGCGGGCCGCTGTCGATCGAGGACGTGCTCAAGAGCCCGATGATCGCGGACCCGCTGCACCTGCTCGACGCCTGCCTCGTCACCGACGGCGGCGGCGCGATCGTGATGACCACTGCCGCGCACGCCAAGGCGCTCGGCCGCAAGGCGGTGCATGTGCGCGGCTACGGCGAATCGCACAGCCACTGGACCACGGCTGCGATGCCCGATCTGGCGCGCCTGACCGCCGCCGAGGTGGCCGGGCGCGAGGCCTTCGCGAGGGCCGGCATTGGCCACGACGCGATCGACGTGGTCGAGGTCTACGACTCGTTCACCATCACCGTGCTGATGACGCTCGAAGCGCTCGGCTTCTGCAAGCGTGGCGAGGGCGGCGCGTTCGTCTCGGGCCAGCGCACCGCGCCCGGCGGCGCGTTCCCGCTCAACACCAACGGCGGCGGGCTGTCGTATGCGCACCCGGGCATGTACGGCATCTTCCTGCTGATCGAGGCGGTGCGCCAGCTGCGCGGCGAATGCGGCGAGCGCCAGATCAAGGACGCCGTCACCGCGCTGGTGCACGGCACCGGCGGGATGCTGTCCAGCGGCGCCACCTGCATTCTTTCGACCCGCTGATCTCTTCAAGCGACGACCACCATGTACGAAAAGCCCCTGCCCACCGTCGACCCGGAAAGCGCGCCCTACTGGTCGGCGCTGAAGGAAAACCGGCTGATCCTGAAGCATTGCCGCGACTGCGGCCGCCACCATTTCTACCCGCGCGCGCTGTGCCCGCATTGCCACTCCGACGCGCTGGAATGGTCCGACGCGCGCGGCACGGGCAGCATCTACAGCTTCACGGTCGCGCGCCGGCCGGCCGGCCCGGCGTTCAAGGCCGACGCACCCTACGTGGTGGCGGTCATCGACCTCGACGAAGGCGCGCGCATGATGACCAACATCGTCACCGACAACGTCGACGCGGTGCGCATCGGCCAGCGCGTGGCGGTGCAGTTCGATGCGGTGACCGACGAGGTCACACTGCCCAAGTTCAGGCTCGCCTGACCCTGCAGCTGCATGCCCATGGACTTCGAGATCGACCCCGACACGACCGCGATCGCCGAGGCGGTTCTGCGCTTCATCGAGCGCGAAGTGGTACCGCTGGAAGCGCGTCACCGCGACGTGCTCGGCAGCGAACGCACCCTGTTCCAGGGGGACGGCCGTTACGTGCCCGAGGCGCTGGCGCTGCGCCGCCGGGTGCGCATGCGCTCTGCCGAACTCGGTTACTACAGCCTGTTCGGCGACGAGAAACTCGGCGGCGCCGGCCTGGGCGCGCAGGTGATGGCCCATGTGCAGGAGGCGATCAACCACCGCTTCGGCCCCGGGCGCCCGCTGATCCAGACGGTGGTGCTGCCGTCGCCGTTCACGAACGGCCTGTCGCCGGTGCTGCGGCATCTGGACGCGCAGGTCTTCGAGCGTTACCGCGAAGGCATCGTCAGCGGCGACAAGACCTTGTGCTTCGCGCTCAGCGAGCCGGACGCGGGCTCGGACGTGCTTGCGATGAAAACGCGTGCGCTGCGCGACGGCGATCACTGGGTGCTCAACGGCACCAAGCAGTGGATCACCAACTCGCCCTACGCCGACCATGCGATGGTGTTCGCGCTGACCGATCCCGAAGCGGCGCTGCAGCGCAAGGGCGGCGTCACAGGCTTCTTCGTCGACACCGGCACGGCCGGTTTTTCGGTGCCGCGCCTCATCAACACCGTCGGGCATCTCGGCGGCGACACCGGGGTGGTGGTGCTCGACGGCGTGCGCGTGCCCGATGACCACCGCTTGGGCGCCGTCGGCCGTGGCCTGGCGGTGGCGATGGACGGCGTGAATGCCGGCCGCATGGGCATGGCCGCCACCTGCCTCGGGCTGGCGCGCTGGGCGCTCGACCAAGCGGTCGAGTACGCCAAGGTCCGCAAGACCTCGGGCGTGCCGATCGCGGAGCACCAGGCGGTGCAGTTCATGCTCGCCGACAGCGCGATGGACATCTACGCCGCCAAGTCGATGATCCAGAACTGTGCCTGGCGCATCGACCAAGGACAGTCCGCGACCGCGCAGGTCAGCATGGTCAAGGCCTTCTCGACCGAGATGCTGGGCCGCGTGATGGACCGCAGCATCCAGGTGCACGGTGCGATGGGGTTGACGAACGAGTTGCGCATCGAAGAGGGTTACCGATTCGCGCGCGTGATGCGCATCCCCGACGGCACCGCCGAGATCCAGCGCCGAACCATTGCGCGCCAACTGCTGGCGGGGCGCGGCGAGCTGTAGCCGACCGGATCGCCGTGCAACGCTGATGGCCACCGAAGAGGCATCGTGGGTCGATTGGTTCGCGGGAACCGCCGCGCTCTTGTCAGACCCGGCGATCCTGATCGAGCTCGCGTCGCGACGTGTCCTGCACGTCAACCAGGCATTCGTCGAGTGTCTCGGCTTCGCCGCCGCGCTTGTCGTCGGCCGCACCCCCGGCGATGCCGGATGGCTGGCAGCCGATTCCGGACTGGACTCGCTGCTCGAGTCGGTCGCCGCGGGGCCGGCAGCCCACGAGGTCATGTTGCGACTGCGCCGCCACGACGGTGTGCGGCTGGACTTGGCCGTGCGTGCGGCGGGGATCGGTGACCCGTGCCACCGCCTGGCCCAGCTGGTCGCGCGCGCGCAGGCCAGCGAGGCCATCGAGGCCAGTTCGCGGGCGGAACGCGAGGCCATTCTGCTGGGGGTCCCAGTCGGCATCGCGCTGACGCGGGACCGGCGCTTCGTGCACGTCAACCCGGCCTTCGAGCGCATTTTCGGTTGGGCTCCCGGCGAACTGGTGGGCCGGCCGGGGCGGGTGGTGTGGCCCAGCGACGCCGCCTACGAGGAGATCGGCCGCGCGCTCGGGCCCCGTCTGGCGCGCGGCGAGCCTGCCGAGTACGAGCTGCTCCACATGGTGTGGCCCGACCGCGGCCGGCGTGCCCTGCGCCTGGTTGCGCAGGCGCTGGAGCCGGCGCGTGGCACGGCAGGCGGAACACTGTGGATCTGCGAGGACATCAGCGAGCGCGTCAAGCTGGCCGAAGGCATCAGTGAAGCGCGCGCCAGAGCCGAGTCCGCCAGCCACGCCAAGAGCCAGTTCCTGGCCAACATGAGCCACGAACTGCGCACGCCGCTGAATGCCTTGCTTGGACTGGCGCGCCTGCTGCAGCAGGAAACCGGCGACGAGCGGCGCCGCCGCGAATACGTCGATCTCATCGCCGAAAGCGCGCGCAGCCTCTCCGCGATCGTGTCGGACATTCTCGACCTGTCGAAGATCGAGGCCGGGCACATGGTGCTCGAGGACGGGCCGCTGGACCTTCACGCACTCGTGCATTCGGTGCATGCCTCCTTCGGCGTGCTGGCGCGTGCGCGCGATCTGGCCTTCAACGTCGACATCGAGCCCGACGTGCCGCCGATCGTGCTGGGTGACCGGCTGCGCCTGCGCCAGATCCTCGCCAATTTCGTCAACAACGCGCTCAAGTTCACGTCGGAGGGCTCGGTCGAGATTCGTGTTTCCCGTCCGGATGCCGGGGCGATTCGTCTGGCGGTGCATGACACCGGGCCAGGCTTCGACGACGACACGCGCGGGCGACTGTTTCAACCCTTCACTCAGGCCGACGACTCCACCACCCGACGCTTCGGGGGCACCGGGCTCGGCCTGTCGATCTGCCGCGAACTGGCGACACTGATGGGGGGCACCGTGGGTGCTGAAAGCCGGGTCGGTCGGGGCAGCGTGTTCTGGGCTGAGCTGCCGCTGCCTGCGTCGCAGTCGGCACCCGTGAACTCCGACTTCGTCGGGCTCGATGTCGGCGCACTGCGCGGCCTGAACGTGCTCGTGGTCGAAGACAACCTGGTGAACATGTTGATCTGCGTCGCGCTGCTGGAACAGCGGGGTGCGTGTGTCTCTCAGGCGGGCGACGGCGAGCAGGCCCTGCAGGTCGTGCGCGCCCGTGCGGCGCAAGGCCCGCCGATCGACGTCGTCCTGATGGATCTGCAGATGCCGGTCATGGGAGGCCTCGAGGCCACACGCCGCCTGCGCGCCGAGTTCGACGCCGTCGCCATGCCGATCATCGGTCTGTCCGCCGCTGCCTTCACCACGGAGCGCGCCGAGGCACTGGACGCCGGCATGAACGACTTCGTGGTCAAGCCCATCGAGCCCCTGAAGCTGGAGCGCGCCATCCTGCGTGTCGCCGGGAGCCGACGTGCCTGACTCCCGCCGGCAGGCGAGCGAGAGCTTGACAAAGGTCCCATCTTGAAACCGGAAAACACAATCGCATGACCCCTCACGACTCGTCTGCCACCCAGCCCGCCAGTCAGCGATCGGGCCCGCTCGCGGGTGTGCGGGTCATCGATCTGTCGGCCGTGCTGATGGGCCCGTATGCGACGCAGATACTGGCCGATCACGGCGCCGACGTGATCAAGGTCGAGTCACCGGGCGGTGGCGACTCGACACGCCAGATCGGTCCGGCACGCCACCGCGGCATGGGCCCGCTGTTCCTGAACCTGAACCGCAGCAAGCGCAGCGTGGTGCTCGACCTCAAGCAACCCGAGGGCTTGGAGGCGATGCAGCGGCTGCTGTCGGGCGCCGATGTGTTCATGCACAACTTGCGGCCTGCATCGATCGACGCGCTGGGTCTGGGTTACGAGGCCGTCGAAGCCATCCGGCCCGGCATCATCTGGTGCGGCATGTACGGCTATGGCGAGAGTGGCCCCTATGCGGGGCGGCCCGCCTACGACGATCTGATCCAGGGCGCGGTGGGAATCGCCGACCTGCAGGCGTGCGCCGGGCAAGGAGAGCCGCGCTACGTGCCGCTTGTCATCGCCGACCGCATGGCCGGGTTGCACGCCGTGCACAGCATTTCGATGGCGCTGTTCGCGCGTGAGAAGACTGGTCGCGGCTGCCGCATCGACGTGCCGATGTTCGAGACCCTGGCGAGCGTCGTGCTCGGCGATCACCTGTACGGGCAGACCTTCGAGCCTCCCGAAGGCGAGACCGGTTATGTGCGCCTGCTCTCGCCCGGGCGCCGCCCCTACGCGACGCGCGACGGCTACATTTGTGCGCTCGTCTACAACGACGGCCAATGGAGGCGCTTCCTGGCAGCGATCGGGCGCGACGACCTGCTGCAGGACGCGCGCTTCGCCGACCTCGCCAATCGCACGCACCACATCGACCACGTCTACGCCTTTCTGGGCGACACGCTGGCCGGGCGCGGCAGCGCCGAGTGGCTCGCCCTGTTCGACGCCATCGACGTGCCGGCCACGCCGCTGAACAGCGTGGACAGCCTGCTCGATGACCCGCACATCCGGGCGGTGGGCCTGGTGCCCAGCGTCGAGCATCCGAGCGAAGGCACGCTGCGCATGCCGCGCGTGCCGGTCGACTGGAGCGACCACCGGCCCGGCGCCATCGAGCCGGCGCCGCGCCTGGGTGAACATACCGAGTCGGTGCTGCAGGAATGCGGCTATGGTGCGCAGCGGATCGCTGCGCTGTTGAAAAGCGGCGCCGCATGGGCGAGCGCACCGGAGGCCAAGCCATGAGTCAATCAACGATGGGCGTCAAGCGCCTGGCCGGCGCGGTCGGTGCCGAGATTTCGGGGCTCGATCTGCGTGAGCCGCTGACCGCGGAGCAGAGCGCCGCGCTGCGGCGCATCTGGCTCGAGCACGGCGTGGTGTTCCTGCGCGACCAGCACATCACGCCGGAGCAGTTTCTGGCCTTTGCGCAAGCCATCGGCACGCCGGTGGAGTACCCGTTCGTCAACGGCATTCCGGGCTACCCGTACATCATCGAAGTCAAGAAACTCGAACACGAACGGGTCAACTTCGGCGGTGTGTGGCACAGCGACACGGCCTACCTTGACCTGCCGCCGATGGCGACGCTGCTGCTCGCGCGCGAGGTTCCGCCGCAGGGCGGCGACACCCTGTTCGCCAACCAGGTGGCGGCCTACGACGCACTGTCAGACGGCATGAAGCGGCTGCTCGACGGCCTGCGCTGCGTCAACAGCTCGGCCAAGGCCGACACCTCGCGCACGCGCGAGGACCGCATCGCCGAAGGCGGCCGCGGCGACCGGCGCGAATACAGCGTCGAGCATCCGGCCGTGCGTGTGCATCCCGAAACCGGGCGGCGCGCGCTGTACATGAACTCGGCGCACACGGTGCGCTTCGCCGGCATGACGGAAGATGAAAGCGCCCCCCTGCTGCGCTTTCTTCACGAGCACCAGAAGAAGGAAGAGTTCACCTGCCGCTTCCATTGGCAGGCGGGCTCGATGGCGCTGTGGGACAACCGCTGTGCGCAGCATTACCCGATCAACGACTACCACGGTCATCGCCGCGTGATGAACCGCATCACGCTGGCAGGCGACGTACCGCAAGGCCCGTCGGCGGGCGCGGCGATCTGAACCGCCGCCGCGCGCGCAGCGTCCGTTCTTGAACGCCCGGGGCCCGCCGACCAGCAGGCCGCCGAGACCCCACGGTCACACCGACTGGCCTGCGGTTCGCAACACCCGTTGCAGCGCATCCAGCACCACGGCGCGCGCCTTGTGCTGCGGGTCGTGGCCGACGCCGGGCAGGGCGCTGACCTCCAGCGCCATCACGCCGTTCTCGATCAGGGCGCGAGCGCTGGGCTGCCAGCCGTAGTCGTCGCCTTGCCCGAACACCGCGCTCACCGGGCAGCGCACCGCGCCGATCTGTTCCGCCATCGACCAGCCGACCGCATCGTCGGTGGACCACGGTTCGTACCAGGCCCAGAACATCGAATCGGTCTTGTCGCCGTGGTGGCGCATCAGCCGTTCGCGCAGGCCGCCGTGCTCGAAGGCCTGGCGCGCGCCGGCCATCGCCCGCACCATGTGCAGGTCGAGCGCGATCGTCGGCGAGCAGGCGCAAACCGCGCGCACGATCTCGGGGTGTGCCGCCGCGGCCAGCACCGCCATCGCGCCACCGTCGCTGTGCCCGAACAGCACCGCGCTGCCGATGCCGAAGTGGCGTAACAGGTCGCCGAACACCGGGCCGGCCTCTTCATGCCGATAGGCCCGCACGCGGCCCGCGGTGAGCGCGTCCGAACCCCCGTAGCCCCAGCGGTCGTACGACAGCACCGGCATGCCCGTGGCGGCCGCGATCGCCTCGGGCAGGTCCTTCCAGGTGCTGGTGCAATCGAGCCCGCCGTGCAGCATCACGACCACGGGTCGCGCGCTGTCGATCCGGCCCCAGGTCCTGGCGCTGAGGCGGTGACCACCGGCGGTGAACTGATGCTCCTGCACGGGTGGAGGCCGCATCAGTACGACTTCGGCAGCCCGAGCACGTGCTCGCCGATGTAGTTCAGCAGCATCTCGTTGTTGATCGGCGCGATCTCGAGCAGCCGGATCATCGGCCACAGCGTGACGACGTCGTAGTCGCGGTCGAAGCCGTAGCCGCCGTGGGTCTGCAGCGCCGCCTCGACCGCCGCGACCGCGGCGCGCGAGGCCAGCAGCTTGGCCATGTTGGCGTGGGCGCCGGCGTCCTCGCCGCTGTCGAAGCGGTCGGCGGCGTCGTAGGTCATCAGCCGCGCGGCTTCGAGTTCGGCCTTGGCCAGCGCCATGCGGTGCTGCAGCGCCTGATAACTGCCGATCGGTTTGCCGAAGGGCTTGCGGTCCTTCGAATACGCCACGCCCTTGGCCAGCGCGTAGTCGCCCAGGCCCAGCGCAGCGCCGGCCGCCAGCAGGCGCTCGGAGTTCAGGCCCTCGAACATCAGCTTGGCGCCCTTGCCG
>JAZJZJ010000097.1:0-6832 GCA_040389925.1 Pseudomonadota bacterium | reverse complement strand
CGTCGACGTGGATCACCTGCAGGATGTCGATGCCGTACTTCTTCGCGAACGCGAAATCGCGCTCGTCGTGCGCCGGCACGCCCATCACGGCACCATCGCCATAGCCCATCAGCACGTAGTTGCCGATCCACACGGGGATGGCCTCGTGCGTCAACGGGTGCTCGACGAACAGGCCGGTCGCGATGCCTTTCTTCTCTTGCGTCGCGAGTTCGGCCTCGGTCGTGCCGCCGGCCTTGCAGTCGGCGATGAACGCGGCGATCACAGGGTTGGTGGCCGCGGCATGCGAGGCGAGCGGGTGCTCGGGCGCGACGGCGCAGAAGGTCACGCCCATGATCGTGTCGGCCCGGGTCGTGAAGACCCACAGCTTGCCGTTGTCGATCGGCTTGTGGTCGGCGCCGGCAATGTTGTGCGTGAACGCGAAGCGCACGCCCTCGCTCTTGCCGATCCAGTTCTCCTGCATCAGCTTGACGCGCTCCGGCCAGCCGGGCAGCTGGTGCTGCACCTGGTCGAGCAGGTCGTCGGCGTACAGGCCGATCTTCAGGTAATAGCCGGGGATCTCGCGCCTTTCGACCGGCGCGCCGCTGCGCCAGCCACGGCCGTCGACGACCTGCTCATTGGCCAGCACGGTCTGGTCGACCGGGTCCCAGTTCACGACCTGGGTGCGGCGCTCGGCGATGCCGGCCTCGAGCATCTTCAGGAACAGCCACTGGTTCCACTTGTAGTAGCCCGGATCGCAGCTCGCGATCTCGCGGCTCCAGTCGATCGCCAGGCCCATCGCCTGCATCTGGTCCTTCATGTGACCGATGTTGTCGCGGGTCCACTTCGCCGGCGGCACCTTGTTCTTCATCGCCGCGTTCTCGGCCGGCAGGCCGAACGCGTCCCAGCCCATCGGCATCAACACGTTCATGCCCTTCATGCGCAGCTGGCGCGCGAGCATGTCGTTGATCGTGTAGTTGCGCACGTGGCCCATGTGCAACCGGCCGCTCGGATACGGCAGCATCGAACAGGCATAGAACTTCGGGCGGGTCGCATCCTCGACCACGCGGTAGGCGTCGGCGGCGCGCCACGCGGCTTGCGCGGCGCGCTCGATCTCGTCGGGTTTGAAGTCGGGGGTCATGGGGTCGCGCAGAAACCGCGCTTGAAACGATTGACGACGATTATAGGAAGAGCCCCCATTCGAGGGCACCCGCGAACGCCCCGGATGGCGGATGGTCGCCGGGCCGGCGTCGCCTGAAGATGAGCACAGCCCATCCCCGAGGACCACCGCCATGCCTGCATCACGCCGCCAACTGCTCTTCTCCACCGCGCTTGCCGCCGCATTGCCCGGCCCGGGCGCCTTCACCGCCGCCCCTTCGTTGGCGCCACCGGTGCCGCTGCTCGGTATCTGGTCTGCGGCGCTCGACCCGGCAGGTTTTCTCGTCAGCGAGAAGTACGACGGCGTGCGCGCGGTTTGGGACGGCGCTACCCTGCGCCACCGCAGCGGCCGCCCGATTGCCGCGCCGGCGTCGTTCACCGCGCAGTTGCCGCCCACACCGCTCGATGGCGAACTCTGGCTCGGCCGCGGGCGCTTCGACGCACTCTCGGCCATCGTGCGCCGGGAGCAGCCGGTCGATGCGCAGTGGCGACAACTGCGCTACATGGTGTTCGAGCTGCCGGGCGCACCGGGCGACTTCGCCGAGCGCGCGCGGCGCATCGAATCCATCGTGCGGCAAAGCGGATCGCCGCAGCTCGTGGCGGTCGAGCAGGCGCCCGTCGCCGAGCGCGACGCGCTGCGGCGGCGCCTCGCGCTGACCGTGGCGCAGGGCGGTGAAGGCCTTGTGCTGCATCGCGCCGATGCCGCCTGGGTTACCGGCCGCAGCGACGCGATCCTGAAGCTCAAGCCCGCGCTCGACACCGAGGCGGTCGTCATCGCGCACCACCCCGGCCGCGCCAAACACGAGGGCATGCTCGGCGCGCTCGAAGTCCGCACGCCCGAGGGGCGCCGCCTTCTGATCGGCAGTGGGTTGAGCGACGCGCTGCGGCGCGATCCGCCACCGATCGGCAGCGTCATCACCTACCGCTATCGCGACCTGACGAGCACCGGCCTGCCGCGTTTCGCGAGCTTCCTGCGCGTGCACGCGCCGATGTAGCGCGCGGCATGCGCGGCGCTCACCATGCGGGCGCCGCGTTGTCCTCGAACTCGTCGTCTTCGACGCCGGCGATCACCTCGACGATCTCGAACAGCGGCGCGCCGAAGAACGCCTCGCGGCGCAGCAGCGCGATCGCTTCGTGGTACTGCGCCACGTCGCCGGCCTGCCAGACGATCACGTCGCTGCAGCGCGCGTCGAACGTGCCGGCGGCGTAGTGGCTCATGCGCAGCGCGGGAAAGCCGTTGAAGACGATGGCGAGCGTCGCGTCGAACACCTCACGGCGCGCGGCCGGGTCGAGCTCGCGCCAGTGGCGTGTGGCCGCGAGCAGCATGAAGAACGTGCGGTGCTGGGTCATTGGAGCCCCTCGCCCGTTGAGTACAACGGTCGATCCCGCGAGGGGATGCGGGCCGGCCGAGGTCCACGAAGTGGGCCTCTTCGTGGCCCATGGCGGCCCGGCGCTCGGCCCGCTCGCTGATTGGAAGTGCGTTTCATCGCGTGTCCTGATCGGGTTGACGGTGCGTGTCATCGTGAGCCACACTATGCGAGCTTTTGCTCGCATTGACTACTCGCATTCGGCTGACGGCCTGCACCCGACCATGAACACCGCGTTGTCCCCTCGCAAATCGCCGCGCCAGTCGCGTTCCGCCGTCACGGTGACGGCGATCCTCGATGCGACCGCTCGCATTCTGGTCGAGCGCGGTTACGCCGCCACCAGCACGAATGCGGTGGCCGAACGTGCTGGCGTGAGCGTCGGCTCGCTGTACCAGTATTTTCCGAACAAGGACGCGCTGATCGCCGCGCTGCACACCCGCCACGCCGAGCAGATGCGCCGCGTGATCGAGGCTGCGCTGGCCCGGGCCATGGACGTGAACCTCGACGACGCCCTCGCCGGGCTGATCGAAGGCGCCGTCGAAGCGCATCGCGTCGATGCCGACCTGCACCGTGTGCTCGAGCAGCAACTCGCCGGGCTCGGCGTGGTCGAGTCGCACGACAAGTTCGACGAGGTGATGCAGGGCCGCATCGTCACGCTGCTGGCGCGCCACCGCGAGGCGATTGCGGTGACCGATCTGCGGCTGGCCGCGTTCATGCTGATGCACAGCGTGCACGCGCTGATCCACACCGTCGTGGTGACGCGACCGCGCGGCGTGTCGTTGAAGACCGCCACCGCCGAGATCGTGCGCATGATGCGCGCCTACCTGACCGCGCCGGCGTTGTGCGCATGACGACGCTGCCTGATCGCGTGATCGCCGAAACCCGCGCCTGGGTGCAACGCGCAGTCGTCGGGCTGAACCTGTGCCCGTTCGCGAAGGCGCCGCTGGTGAAGGACCAGATTCGCTTCGTCGTGTGCGAGAGTGACGACCCGCGGGTGCTGCTCGATGTGCTGTGCGCGCAGATGAACGAGCTGATCGCGACCGACCCGGCGCGGGTCGAGACCACGCTCGTGATCCACCCGAACGCGCTGCTCGACTTCGCCGAGTTCAGCGACTTTCTCGGCGCGGCCGATGCGGCGCTCGAAGACTTGGGGCTCGACGGCGTGTTGCAGATCGCGAGCTTTCACCCGCGCTACCAGTTTGCGGATGCCGAAGTCGATGACCTGAGCAACGCGACGAATCGCTCGCCGTACCCGACGCTGCACCTGCTGCGCGAGGCGAGCGTCGAGCGCGCGGTCGAGGCTTTTCCCGCGGCCGCAGCGATCTTCGAAAACAACATCGCGACGCTCGACGCACTCGGCGCCGAGGGCTGGGCGCAATTGCAGGCGCAGTGCCGCGCCGACGCGGCCGCGTAGCGCTTATGGCAACCCGGCCACCAGCTTGCG
The DNA here is from genome assembly GCA_040389925.1 of Pseudomonadota bacterium. Taxonomy (GTDB): domain Bacteria; phylum Pseudomonadota; class Gammaproteobacteria; order Burkholderiales; family Burkholderiaceae_C; genus LMDS01. The sequence goes on along the minus strand of JAZJZJ010000097.1, from coordinate 2,887 downwards.
CATCTCGGTTGGCGTGAAGCCACGCAGCGTCTGGGTCCGCACGTTGCCGAGCGCGGCCATCTTCATGTTCAGGGTCGCGAGCGCGGCTTCGTCGCCTTCGGTGACCAGCACGATGTCGTAGGCGCCGAGCGTCCAGTGCACGCTCTTGACCGTGATGCCCGCGGCCTCGGCGAGTGACTTGAAAGCTTCGAAGCGCTCGGGCGAGCCCTTGATGCTGCGCGCACCCTGGTCGGTGAAGTTCGCCAATGTGATGTAGCTGGCCATAGCTCGTCTCCCGCGCGCGTTGCGCACATGACTCGACGGTCGCGTTGGGGGTTGGCGTGCCGGGGATGGCCGTCAGAACCCCGAGGCGCGCAGCGGCGCAGAAGTGGCCGCGCCGGAGCTGAAAAGTGTAGGCGTCGGCCCCCGGATATCAAGCGGCGGCGACGGCCGCAAACCGGGCCGAGTATTCTTCGACCATGCTGCAATTCAAGGACATCGAACTCGCCGCCGCCCGCATCAAGGGCGTCGCCCACCGCACGCCGGTGCTGACCTCGCGCACGCTCGACGCGATGCTCGGCGCGCAGGTTTTCATGAAGGCCGAGAACCTGCAGCGCATGGGCGCGTTCAAGTTCCGCGGCGGCTACAACGCGGTGAATGCGCTGACCGATGCGCAGCGCGCCAATGGCGTGGTCGCGTTCTCGTCGGGCAACCACGCTCAGGCGGTGGCGCTCGCGGCGCAACTGCACGGTTGCCGCGCGACCATCGTGATGCCGTCTGATGCGCCGGCGCTGAAGCTGGCGGCAACGCGCGGCTACGGCGCCGAAGTCGTGCTCTACGACCGCTACACGGAAGACCGTGCCGCGATTGCGAAGCGGCTCGTCGACGAGCGCAACGCGACGCTGATCCCGCCGTTCGACTACCTGCCGGTGATGGCCGGTCAGGGCACGGCCGCGCTCGAACTGATCGAGGAGGTGGGTGCGCTCGACGCGCTGATCGTTTGCGCCGGCGGCGGCGGGTTTCTGTCGGGCTGCGCGGTCGCGGCCAAGCACTTGCTCCCAAGTATCGACGTGTTCGGCGCCGAGCCCGCACGCGGCAACGACATGCAGCAGTCGCTGCGCAGCGGCCGGATCGTCAGCATCGAGGTGCCGCGCACGATCTGCGACGGCCAGCAGACGCAGGCCGTCGGCGTCCAGCCCTTCGAGGTGATTCGGGCGATGGTGACCGATGTGCTGACCGCGAGCGACCCCGACGTGGTCGACGCGATGCGCTTCGCATTCGAGCGCCTGAAGGTCGTGCTCGAGCCCTCGGGCGCGTGCGCGCTGGCGGCGCTGATCGCGAACGCCGGGCGCTTCGAAGGCCGGCGCGTCGGCATCACGCTGTCGGGCGGGAACGTCGGGCTCGATCGATTCGTCGCGCTGGTCTCGGGCGCCGAACGGGTCGACTGAAGAGCGTCGGCCGAATCAGCTCGCCGAGAAGCCTTCGAGCACATTGACCGTGTTGACGCCGACTTCGGCGACCGCGTAGCCGCCTTCGAAAGTGAACACCGTCGGCAGCTTCGCGCCGGCGATGTCGCGGCCGACCTGCAGGTAGTCGCTGCTGCGCAGCAAAAAACCCGAGATCGGGTCGCCCTCGAAGGTGTCGACGCCGAGCGCGACCACCAGCGCATCGGCGCCGAAGGTGCGGATCGCGTCGAGCGCGCGGTGCAGCGCCGCGCGCCAGCGCGCGAAGTCGGTGCCGCGCGGCAGCGGCAGGTTCAGATTGAAGCCGGCGCCCGCGCCGCTGCCGCGCTCGTCGGCGTGGCCGAGAAAGAACGGGTACTCGGTCACCGGATCGCCGTGGATCGAAACCGTCAGCACGTCGCTGCGCGCGTCGAAGATGGCTTGCGTGCCGTTGCCGTGGTGGTAGTCGACATCGAGCACCGCGACGCGTTGCGCGCCGCCATCGCGCAGCGCCTGTGCAGCCAGCGCGGCGTTGTTCAGGAAACAATAGCCGCCGAAGAAGTCGGCGCCGGCGTGGTGGCCCGGCGGGCGCGACAGCGCGAACGCGGCGCGCACCGCGCCGCTCGATACCTCGCGCGCGGCTTCGATCGCGCAGGCCGCGCCGGCGCGTGCGGCGAGCCAGCTGCCGGCGGTCAATGGCGTGCCGGCGTCGAACGAGAACAGGCCCATGCGGGCGGCAAAGTTGTCGGGCAGCACGTCACGCCGCATGCCGGGCGCCGGCCAGACCGAGGGCAGCGCATCGCGCTCGGCGTTGCCCGGGTCGAGCGCGACCCACTCGCTCCATGCGTGTTCGATGAAGTCCAGGTAGCGCGGGTCGTGGATCTGCGCGAGCGCCGTGTCGAGCGCGCCGCCGCCGTCGTCGTCGACCGGTGGGCGCAACGGCGCGACCCCGCGGCGCTGCAACTCGGCGAGCACATGGTCGAGCCGCTGCGCGGTCTCGTGGCAGGGCACGAGCCGGCCGCGAAACATCTCGTGGCGGCCCTGGTGCAGGTGGTGCTGCGGGTTGTGGATCGTCAGCATCGCGGTGCCCGGCGCGGCATTCAGCGCGAGGTTGCGCCGGTCGGCTCGGTGACGAAACCGATCCGGTTCAGGCCCGCCTTCTGTACCACGCCGATCACCTCGGCGACCCGGCCGTAGGGCACGCCCTTGTCGGCGCGCAGTTGCACCTCGGTGCGCGGGTTCTTGCGCGCGGCCTCCTGCACGCGCGCGGCGAACGCGGCTGGCGCCAGCGCCTCGTCACCGAAATACAGCTGGCCCTGCGGGTCGAGCGCGACGCTGATGAACTGCGGCGCGTCGTTCGGCTGCGCGCCGTCGGCCTTCGGCAGGTCGAGCTTCAGGCTCGACGTCATCAACGGCGCGGTGATCATGAAGATCACCAGCAGCACCAGCATCACGTCGATCAGCGG
>JAZJZJ010000096.1:0-3973 GCA_040389925.1 Pseudomonadota bacterium | reverse complement strand
CGAACACGCCGCGGATCGTGCCGTCCTTGCCGCTGGTGTCGGTGCCCTGCAGCACCACCAGCAGCTTGAAGCGCTTGTCGGCGTAGAACAGGTTCTGCAGCGCATCGAGCTCGAGCGCGAGCGCGGCGGTGGTCTCCTTGTCGCGCGCCTTGTCGCCGCTGCCGAAGGGCTTGGCGGCGGGGTCGAAACGCTTCAGATCGAACGTCGTGGCGCGTTGCTTCAGCGCGGCGCCGAACTGATGGTCCGCCAACAGAGGTGTCTTCTTCGCCACGCGGCCTCCCGGTGCTCGTCAATTGACGTATACGTCACATCGCGAGTGTATCGCCTCGCTGCGGCCGCCCGGGCCTGACGCTCGCGCTGCAGCTCAAGCAGACTACTTCAGCAAGGTGCTCGGCCTGAAAGAGCACATGGACAACGCAGCTGCCCAGGTTCGGCTTCCGGTGGGCTGTGACGTCGCCCGCCTGGCATGGCCGGTACGACCACGCCGCCAGCAGGGATTGGCGGCACAATCACGCCGGTTGGAGAGCTGCGAGCCGTGTCTGAACAAGGCCGCGGAGCCTTCACCGGATCGCACGAACGACAGGAGGATTCGCGTGGGCGCAGGCACGATTCCGATCAAGACCCCCGACGGGCAGGCCGAGCTCGCGACGCGCCGGCGCCGCGTCAGCCAGCGCCACCGCACCGTGCTGTTCCTGATCGACGGCAAGCGCAGCGCAACCGAGGTTCGCGCGCTGGCCCTGAAGGCCGGCGTGCCCGAGAACTGCTTCGACGAGTTGCTCGCGATGGGCCTGATCATGTTGCCCGAGCCGACCCTGCCGCTGCCGCGCGACGCCCCACCGGTGCATGCCGACGTGCTGCACGTCGACCTGCCGCTGTCGGGCTTCCATGCCGATGGCGTCGGTGTCGGTGTGGTCGCCGACTCGTTGCTGCCGCCGTCGCGCACGCTGTACCCGACGCTGTCAACCGATTCGATGCTCGGCGACTCGCCGGTGCCCGACGCCTGGCTGGCCTCCGGCGCGGCCGACCCGAGCGACCCGGTGGTGGCCGAGGTGCGGGCTATCCTGCTGCGCGCGGTGCGCGCCGAGGCGCCGCTGGCCGGTTCGCTGACCGTGCTGCGCCTGCGCCGCGCGCGCACGCGCGAAGAACTCGCGGCGCTGCTCGACGAGGTCGAGGCGCGCATCACCAAGCCGCACCGCGCGCTGGCCGCGGGCCAGACGATGCGCCGCGTGCGGCATCTGCTGGGCAGCCGGATCGATTCGCCGCTGGCGTCGGCTTGACCGACAATTCGCGCCATGACCTTTCTCGCGATCGACATTGGCAACACCCGGTTGAAGTGGGCGCAATACACGTCGCCCAAGCCCGGTGCCCACTTGCTGAACCACGGCGCGGTGTTTCTGGAGACGATCGACCACTTGGCCGACAACGAATGGCGCGCGCTGCCGGCGCCCGGCAGCATGCTCGGTTGCGTGGTGGCCGGCGAGGGCGTGAAGCGCCGGGTCGAGGAGCAACTGGAAATCTGGGATGTCGAGCCGCGCTGGGTCGTCTCGGGCGCCTCAGCTTGCGGTGTCACCAACAGCTACGACCATCCGAGCCGGCTTGGCGTCGACCGCTGGGTCGCGCTGATCGGCGCACGCCATCGCGTGCTCGCGCAAGGGCCGGCGCGGCCGGCGCTGGTCGTGATGGTCGGCACGGCCGTGACGGTCGATGCGCTGGACGCGAGCGGGCGCTTTCTCGGCGGGCTGATCCTGCCCGGTTTCGGCCTGATGCTTCGCGCGCTCGAAATGGGCACCGCGGGACTGAAGGCGCCGACCGGCGAAGCGGTCGACTTCCCGACCAACACCAGCGATGCGCTGATGAGCGGCGGCGCCGACGCGATCGCCGGCGCGGTCGAGCGCATGCACCGCAAGCTGCTCGCGCGCACCGGTGAGAACCCGCTGCTGCTGATGACCGGCGGCGCCGCGGTGAAGCTGGCGCCGATCACCGATCTGCCGTTCGAGACGGTCGACACGCTGATCTTCGACGGGTTGCTGCAACTGCAATCGCACCGCTTGGCATTGTGAGCCGGGCTTCTTCGCCCACCCCTTGACTGAGGGGTGCCCCCCTGGTACGTGGGGGACGGCGCTGCCGAGCGCTGTCCCAAACTGTCGTGCGGGCGAGCCCGTCCGCCAATCAGACAACCCCGACCGAGGAGAACCACCATGACCACGCTCCTTCGCAGCGCCATCGCTGCCGCCGCTCTCGCGGCCTTGTCGACCGGCGCATGTGCGGCCACCAACGTTCTGCCCGGCAATTGGGATGTCATCCAGACCACCGGTGTGGTGGGTGTGCTGCGTGCCGGCTCGCCGTGGACGGGCAGCGCGTCGCTGGCGGCGCAGAGTTCGATCGTCAACGGTGTGTTCGTGCCCGAGGGCCAGACTTGGAACACCGGCAGCTGGTGGTGGGACGAAGACCCGAGCGTGAATGCCGCGCCGCTCGTCACCACGATCCACCTGACCCAGCTCTACACGATCGACAGCTTCAGCGTGCAGGCCGATGACAACGACAGCTACCGTCTCGAGTACTGGGATGGCGCGGCCTGGCAACTCGCGTGGGACATCCCGACCCAGCCGAGCTTCGGCCTGGTCACGCGCAATTCGGGGCTGCTTTCCACCAGTATCACCACCGACTTCCTGAGGTTCACTGCGACCGGTGGCGACAACTACTACGCGGTCTCCGAAATCCAGGCTTTCGGCGTCGCGGCGGTGCCGGAGCCGAGCACCTATGCGCTGATGCTGGGTGGGCTGGGCATGATGGGCTATCTGGCCCGGCGCCGTCGCAGCTGAACGGCGAGCGCTGCAAGGCGGCGCTCGCGTTCACAGGATATAGCGCGACAGGTCCTCGTTCTTCGCCAGCTCGGCGAGCTTGTCGTTGACCTCGGCGGCATCGACCCGCACGGTCTGACCGTCGCGGTTCGGCGCGTCGAAGCTCACTTCATCGAGCAGCCGCTCCATCACGGTCGACAAGCGCCGCGCGCCGATGTTCTCGGTGCGCTCGTTCACGTCGAACGCGATCTGCGCGATGCGGCGGATCGCCTCGGGCTGCAGCTCCAGCGTCACGCCCTCGGTCGCGAGCAGCAGCGTGTACTGTTTGACGAGGCTGGCATGGGTCTGCGTCAGGATCGCCTCGAAGTCGTCGACGCTCAGCGAACCGAGTTCGACGCGGATCGGGAAGCGGCCCTGCAGTTCCGGGATCAGGTCGCTCGGCTTGCTGAGGTGAAACGCGCCCGACGCGATGAACAGCATGTGGTCGGTCTTGACCATGCCGTACTTGGTGGTCACGGTCGTGCCTTCGACCAGCGGCAGCAGGTCGCGCTGCACGCCTTGGCGCGACACCTCGGCACCGCTCGAATCCGAACGTGACGTGACCTTGTCGATCTCGTCGATGAAGACGATGCCGTTCTGCTCGGCGTTCGCGAGTGCGGTGGTCTTGACCTCGTCGTCGTTGACGAGCTTGGCAGCCTCTTCGTCGATCAGCAGCTTGTGCGCGTCGGCGATGCGCAGCTTGCGCAGCTTGCGCTTGGCTCCGCCGGCGTTCGCGAACAGGCCCTTGAGCTGCTCGGTCATCTCTTCCATGCCCGGCGGGCCCATGATTTCGAGCGACGGCTTCGGGTCGGCGACCTCGATCTCGATTTCCTTGTCGGCCAGCAGCCCTTCGCGCAGGCGCTTGCGCATCACTTGGCGCGCGGTGTTGTCGGGTTCGACCTTCGGCACCGACGCCGTGAGGCCGAACTCGTTGCTGGCGCTGCGAGCGGGCGGCACCAGGATGTCGAGCACGCGGTCTTCGGCGGCGTCTTCGGCGCGTGCACGGTGCCGGCGCATCGCGGTCTCGCGCTCCTGCTTGACGGCCATGTCGACCAGGTCGCGGATGATCGAATCGACATCCTTGCCGACGTAGCCGACCTCGGTGAACTTGGTCGCCTCGACCTTGATGAACG
>JAZJZJ010000095.1:0-17707 GCA_040389925.1 Pseudomonadota bacterium | reverse complement strand
GCATGCGCGCGGTGCGCGGCGGACGCATCGGCATGATCTTCCAGGAGCCGTCGACGAGCCTGAACCCGGTCATGCGGGTCGGCGACCAGATCGTCGAGGCGATCCAGGCGCACACGCCGCTGCGCGGCGCGGCGGCGCGCGCGAAGGCGGTTCAGTGGCTCGCCAAGGTCGGCATTCCCGAGCCTTCGCTTCGCATCGACGACTATCCGTTTCGCCTGTCGGGCGGGCAGAAACAGCGCGTGATGATCGCGATGACCTTGGCATCGGAGCCCGACTTCCTGATCGCCGACGAGCCGACCACGGCACTCGACGTGACGATCCAGGCGCAGATCCTCGACCTGCTGAAGCAGCTGCAACAAGAGCAGGGCATGGGGTTGCTGCTGATCACGCACGATCTGGCGGTGGTGGCCGGCATGGCGCATCGGGTCGCGCTGATGTACGCCGGCCAGATCATCGAGGTGGCCGAGGCGCGTGAGTTCTTTGCCGCGCCGCAGCACCCGTATGCACGGCTGTTGTTGCGCGCCTTGCCCGACAGTGCGAAGCGTGGTGACGCGCTCGCGGCGATCCCGGGCATGGTGCCGCCGCTGTGGCAGTCGTTCGACGGCTGCCGTTTCGCGCCGCGCTGCGACCTCGTATTCGGCGACTGTCATGGCACGCGCCCCGAGCTGATCGAGCGCGGGGCCGGCAGCGTGCGCTGCCTGCTGTACCGTGACGATGCGCGGCCGGATGCGATCAATGAACCGGCCGCCGAATCGGTCCTGCGCTTCGACGCGCCGCGCAGCGTGCCGCCGGCGGTGGCGCCTCTGCTCGACGTGCGCAACCTGAGCGTGCGCTTTCCGATCCGTCGCGGGCTGCTGCAGCGCGCCGCGGGCACGTTCGTCGCGGTCGACGACGTCTCGTTCACGATTGCACCGGGCCAGACGCTTGCGCTGGTCGGCGAATCGGGCTGCGGCAAGACCACCACTGGCAAGGCGGTTCTGCAGTTGTTGCGCGGCCGCGCGGTGATCGGTGGCGAGGCGCGGTTCGCTGGCCAGGATCTGTTCGCGCTCGAAGGCGACGCGCTGCGTGCCGCGCGGCGCCAAGTGCAGATCATTTTCCAGGACCCGTTCGCGTCGCTGAATCCACGCATGCGTGTGCAGGACATCCTCGAAGAAGGGTTGCAGGCGCTGCGACCCGAGCTGGCGGCCGCGGCGCGGCGCGCGCAGATCGAGCGGCTGGTCGACCAGGTCGGGCTGCGGCGCGACGCGCTGCAACGCTACCCGCACGAATTTTCCGGCGGCCAGCGCCAGCGCATCGCGATCGCGCGCGCGCTGGCGGTGCAGCCGAAGCTGATCGTCTGCGATGAGCCGACCTCGGCGCTCGATGTGTCCGTCCAGGCGCAGATCCTGAATCTGCTGCGGCAACTGCAGCGCGAGCTCGGCGTGTCGTACCTGTTCATCACGCACAACATCGGCGTGGTCGAGTACATCGCTGATGTCGTCGCGGTGATGAACCGCGGTCGCATCGAGGAGGCCGGGTCGGCCGACGCGGTGATGCAACAGCCGACCTCCGACTACACGCGAACCCTGCTGCGCGCGGTGCCACGCATCGACTCGGCGCGGGCACGCTCCGAGCCGCGTTCCGCGGTTACAAAGTTGTTGCTGTGATGCGACGGGAAACGTAAAGCAGATCGGTGAAAGCCCGGGGCCGGCGCGTCCGCCTTCGTCTGCGGAATGAGACGGCTCCGCACGGAAGATCGGGCTGCAGGCCGCACGGGTCAACGCTTTCCGGCGACCGGCGTGTTCGCCGAGAGGGCGTTGCCGGTGCCCAGTTGCGGTGCATAGAGGAATACCCTGAGTCGGTCGTCACAATGAGGTCAGTGACAATTCCTTTACACGTCTTCGCAGACAAGCCACGCCCGGTTCACAAAGCTGGTATGTGACTTGCTCGCAGACTTGGTCTTCGATCAACCTTCAGTGAATTTTCCCAGGAGATTCCATGTTCAGAAAAACACTTGTGGTGAGAGCGCTCGCGATCGCTTTCAGCGCATCGACCTTGGCATTGGCGGTGGTCCCCGCGGCTCATGCGCAAACCAGCGCGACGGGCACGGTGTTCGGCCAAGTCCCCAATCCGGCCGGTGCGACGATCCTCATCGAAAGCCCGGACACCGGCGTCAAGCGCACGGTCACCCCGAGTGCGGACGGGAAATTCTCTGCAACGTCGATGCCGGTGGGTACCTACAAGGTCACACTGCAGCGCAATGGCGCTGCCGTCACGACCCGTGAAGGCGTCGAAGTCACCATCGGTGGCGGCGCGGAAGTGTCGTTCGCCGCGGCCACCCTGCAAACCGTGCAGGTCGTCGGTCGCCGTCAGACGATCGACGTGTCGGCTGTCGGTTCGACGACCACGTTCAGTTCGTCGGAGCTGGCCAAGCTGCCGGTTGCGAGCAACGTCGGCGCGGTCATCCAGCTGGCCCCGCAGACGACGCGCGGCGACTCGCGCTACGGCGGTGCCGGTGCACCGAGCTTCGGCGGTGCCGGTGCCTCGGAAAACGCCTACTACATCAACGGCTTCCCGGTGACCACGCTGCTGACGCAGGTCGGTTTCTCGCAGCTGCCGTTCAACTCGATCGCTCAGGCGCAGCTGTTGACCGGCGGCTACGGCGCTGAGTTCGGCCGCTCCACCGGCGGCGTCGTCAACTTGGTGACGAAGCGCGGCGGCAACGACCTCGTGTTCGGTCTGGGCTTCTCGCTCGAGCCGAGCGGCCTGCGCGCGAAGGAACGCAACCGGTACTACGAGCAGAACGGCCCGACGACGGCGAACACGAACGGCAAACTGCGGTTGTACGACGAGGGCAATCGCCAAGAGACGATGAGCGAGTCGTTCTACTTCGGCGGGCCGATGATCAAGGACAAGCTGTTCTTCTTCGTTGCGGCCGAGAACATCGACGTGACTCGGGGGAGTACCCGCCAGGTGAACTCTGGCGGCGTGGGCGCCGCGAACTCCGTCTTCAATCAAGGGTGGCAGGACATCAGCATCAACAAGCCGCGTGCGCTGTTGAAGCTCGACTGGAACATCACCGACTCGCATCACCTCGAGTACACGAAGATCTACGACCAAGTCGACGACAACCGTCAATACCGCAGCTTCAACTACAACACGCTGGCGGTGGGCAACACGGTCACGGGTGGCAACTCCTATTCGAACTGGGGCCCGACTCCGGTCGCTGCTGAGCAGGGTTCAGGCGTCGATATCCTGAAGTACACCGGCTATCTGACGAATGATTTGACGCTGACTGCCTTGGTCGGTCAGACCCGCAGTGCACACAAGAGTCTTCCGCAGGGTTACAACCCTGCGCTGCCGGTGATCGTCCTGAGCAACCAGGCTCCCGGGATCACCTATACCCAGCCGCAGGGCACGACCGCTTCGCAGCTGACGCCGGGTGCGAATGACAAGAACACCGGCGCACGCCTCGACTTGGAATGGAAGCTCAATTCGAAGCACACCGTGCGGGCGGGTTACGACGTCAACAAGATCGAATCGGTTGCAGGGACCTCGGACGCCGGTGGCAGCACGTTCAACTACCTGAACACGAATCCGGCCCAGCCGATCGATTCTCACTCGGTGGCTCTGAACACCTTTGCCGGCAACCCGCTTGCTCAGGCCGGGTACTTCGTGCAGCAGACGATCATCGCGTCCAAGTCGACCCCGACGGTGATCCAGTCTGCTTGGTACATCGAGGACAAGTACCAAGTCACCGATCGCCTGCTGCTGTCGCTTGGCTTGCGCAACGAAGCCTTTGACAACCGCAATGGTGACAACCAGTCGTACATCAAGCTGACGAAGCAGTTGGCGCCGCGATTGGGCGCTTCGTGGGACGTGCTGGGTGATGCGTCGTTCAAGATCTACGGCAACGCGGGCCGCTACCACGTGCCGATCCCGACCAACGTCGCGATTCGCGGTGCGGGTGCATCGCTGTTCACGGTCCAGAACTTTGCCTACACCGGTGTCGATCCGGCCACCGGCAAGCCAATCGGCGCCGTAGCCGCCAGCCCGGTGTACTCGAACAACAACGAGTTCGGTCAGTCGAAAGACCCGCGCCAAGTGGCGGGTCAGGACCTGAAGGGCAACTACCAGGACGAGTTGACGCTCGGCTTCGACAAGGCACTCTCGAAGAGCCTGACGGTTGGCGCGAAGGTCACGTATCGCTCCCTGAGGACGTCGATCGACGACTTCTGCGATGACCGTCCGTTCATCAAGTGGGCCAACGACCATGGCATGGACGGTGAGGCTTTCCGAGGACACTTCAGCTGCGCGCTGTTCAACCCGGGCCGCGCCAACACCTTCACCATCGACCTCGACGGTGACGGGACGCTCGAGAACATCAACCTCTCCGCCGCCGACCTTGGCTACCCGAAGGTCAAGCGCAAGTACCTGGCGCTGGACCTCTACGCCGAGTATCCGTTCGACGGCAAGTTCTGGGGCAAGGTCAACTACACCTGGTCGAAGAACAACGGCAACACCGAAGGTCAACTGCTGTCTGACATCGGTCAAGCCGACGTCGCGACCACGCAGGCATTCGACTTCCCTGAGTTCTCCGTGAACGGTGACGGCAGGCTGCCGAACAACCGCACCCACGCGATCAAGGCATTTGGCTTCTATCAAGTGACGCCGGAATGGGGTGTTGGCGCGAACATGCTGCTGTCGTCGGGCAGGCCGAAGAACTGCATCGGCAACGCGCCAGTGCAGCCACCGATAGTGCAGGAGACGCCGTACAAGGACGGCGACCCGGTGACGACCTACCCGGGCTACGGCTCGGCGTATTTCTTCTGCAACGGTGTGGCATCGCCGCGCGGATCGCAAGGCACGTTGCCGCCTGACGTGCGCTTGGACCTGAACGTTTCGTATCGTCCTGCGGCGATTCCGGGCTTGGGGTTCAAGATCGACCTGTTCAACGCCTTCAACCGTCAGTCGGTCGAGGTGATCGAGGAGCGCTACAACGCCGCCGGCAACAGTGCCAGCGTGCGCACGACGTACGGCTCGGTGCAGAGCTACACCGCACCGCGCTACGTGAAGCTGTCCGCCACGTACGACTACAAGTTCTAAGCCTTTCGGCCTGAACGACACCAAGCCCGCCGGCCTTGCGCCGGCGGGCTTTCCAGTTTCTTGGCCCCGTAGGACACGGGGCTGCCGCGTTGTAGGCCAAGGGTGATGCGGGTTTGTCTGCGCCCGTCGCGAGCCGGAATGACCCTTGCTGTTTGGCTAGAATGCGGGCCTGCACGAAGGCGCGATTCTCCAGATGTCGCCGCCTTCCCGGTCACGAGCCGGTCGATGCCAAGATTCGCTTTACTCTGTTTCCCGTTCACTCAATCTGGAGATCCCAGACCATGAATTTTTCTCAGCGACAAGCGGATCCACGCCGACATTTGGTGGGCATCACGGTTGTCATCGCGGTACACGCGCTGGTCGTGTACGCCCTGGTCTCGGGGCTGGCCAACAAGGTCATCGACGTGGTGCGTGCGCCGATCGAGACCAAGGTCATCGAGGAGGTGAAGAAGCCGCCGCCGCCGCCCGAGATCGTGCTGCCGCCGCCGCCCAAGCTCGAAGCCCCCCCGCCCCCGTACATTCCGCCGCCGGAAGTGCAGATCGCCACCCCGCCACCGCCGCAGCCGACCATCTCGGTGGCGCCGTCGCCGGTGCCGCCACCGCCGACCGTGATGACGCCGACGCCGCCTGTCGTCGTCGCCCCGCCAGCACCGCCGGCGCCGCGCCCGGCTGTCGTGGCGATCGGCGTGGCCTGCGCGACGCAGGTGCCGCCGACGATGCCGGCGAAGGCGGTGCGCGAAGGCATCACCGGGACGGTTCGCGCCCGCGCCTCGATCAAGGGCGGCAAGGTCATTGCTGTCGAGATTCTGTCGTCGCAGCCGCGGGGCGTGTTCGACGCGGCGGTGCGCAGCGCCATGATGCAGTACGGCTGCGCCGCAGCCGGCGACGAGGAAATCAAGGCCGACCAGACCTTCGATTTCAAGCTCGAGTAGTTCGCGCCCGAATGCAGCGCACGCCGCGCGGCGCTGCATTCGCGTTTTCAGTCCCGGAACAATCCAACCGTCTTCGAATATTTGTCAGGAGTTTCAGATGATCAGCCGTTTCCATTCCGTTCTCGCCGCCATGGCGCTTGTCGCCAGCTTCATCGCGACCCCGCAGCTCGCTCACGCTCAGGCGTCTGCGCCGGCCGCCGAAGCCACGGCCGCGCCGGCTGTCACCGCACCCGCTGCCGCGCCGGCGCCGGTCGCCGATGCCGTGACCGCCAAGGAAACCGTCCACAACCCGTACGGCATCGGCATGCTGTGGTCGCAAGGTGACTTCGTCGCCCGCGGCACGCTGATCGTGCTGGTCATCATGAGCCTGGCGAGCTGGTACATCCTGGTCACCAAGCTGTACGAGAGCTTCAAGATCAGCCGCGAAGCGAAGGTTGCGCGCAGCGGCTTCTTCAAGGCCGTGAACCTGCCCGAGGCCGTCAAGACGCTGAGGGACGGCAGCGCGTTCCGCTTCATCGCCGAAACCGGTATCAGCGCCGGCGAGCATCATGAAGGCGCGTTGACCGAGAACATCGACCGCAGCACTTGGGTCACGAGCTCGGTGCAGCGCAGCATCGACGACGTGCAGTCGCGCCTGCAGGACGGTCTGGCCGTTCTGGCGACCGTGGGCTCGACCGCTCCGTTCATCGGGCTGTTCGGCACGGTCTGGGGCATTCTGAACGCGCTGACGACCATCGCGGTGGCTGGCCAGGCATCGATCGACAAGGTCGCGGGCCCGGTCGGCGAATCGCTGTACATGACGGCCATCGGCCTGTTCGTCGCGGTGCCGGCGGTGCTCGGCTACAACTGGCTGGTGCGTCGCAACAAGGTCAACATGGAGTCGGTGCGCAACTTCGGCAGCGATCTTCACGGCGTGCTGATGGGCGCGCGGATGAAGCAGGCCGCGCGCTGACCGCACTGCGGCCCGCATCTTCCGCACGCAGACAGGAGCCCCCATGGCAATGAACCTAGGCGGTGGCGGAGACGAGGATGAAGTCGTCTCCACCATCAACACGACGCCCCTTGTGGACGTGATGCTGGTGCTGCTCATCATCTTCCTGATCACCATTCCGGTGGTGTCGCAGACGATTCCGATGAGCCTGCCCAAAGAGACCAACATCGCGCGCCAGACCAAGCCCGAGAACATCGAGATCTCGGTGAACCGGGATGGCGATGTGTTCTGGAACGCGCAACTGGTGCCCGACAACGACGCGCTTTTCAACCGCTTGAAGCAGATCGCGGTGCTGACGCCGCAGCCCGAAGTGCACATCCGCGGTGACGAGAAGGCGCGCTACGAGTCGATCGGTCGCGTCGTCTTCGCGTGTCAGCGGGCGTCGATCGCCAAGATCAGCTTCGTGACCGAACCGCCGCCCAAGGGCTGACGCAGAAACAAGGAAACATCATGGCAATGAACCTGGGCGGTGGGGGCGGCAGCGAGCCCGAGGTGATCATGGACATCAACACCACGCCGTTGATCGACGTGATGCTGGTGCTGATCATCATGTTGATCATCACGATTCCGGTGCAATTGCACGCGGTGAACCTGAACATGCCGGCAGGCAATCCGCCGCCGCCGACCAAGGAGCCGGTGGTCGTGACGATCGACGTCGACTTCGACGGCACGATTCTGTGGAACGGCGAGACACTGTCTACCCGCAACGCGCTGCAGGTCAAGCTGCAGGAGGCCGCGGCGCAGCCGGATCAGCCCGAAGTGCATGTGCGGCCGAACAAGCTGGTCGAGTACAAGTACGTCGCCGAGGTGCTGGCCGAATCGCAGCGGCTGGGCGTGACCAAGCTCGGCATGGTGGGCAATGAGCAGTTCGTGAAGTGAGCGTATGAACAGACAATTGAATCGGCTGATCGTGGCGGCGGCCGCTGCGCTGGTGTTTGGTGCGGCGCAGGGGCAGGGCGGTTTGCGGCCGGAGGTGGGCAAGCCCTTGCAGGCCGCCGAGGCGCTGATCAAGTCGGGCAAGTACCGCGAGGCGCTCGCCAAGGTTCGCGAGGCCGATGCTGTCGGCGGCAAGAGCGGCGCCGAGGCGACGATGGTCGAGCGCATGCGGCTGGCGGCCGCCTCCGGTGCCGGCGATGCCGACACCGCGGCGCGCTCGTTCGATGCGCTCTCGGGCGGCATGAGCGGGGCCGAGAAACTGCGCACAATCGAATCGATCGCCGGCAGCTACTACCGCGCCAAGGAGTACGCGAAGGCGCAGCAGTGGTACGCGCGTTACTTCAGGGAAGGCGGCACCAGCAGCGCGAACCGCACGCTGATGGTTCAGACGCAGTATCTGTCGGGTGACTTTGCCGGTGCGTCGAAGGAGTTGATGGCCGAAATTCAGGGCGCCGAGCGCAGCGGCGCCGTGCCGTCCGAAGATCGCATCAATCTGTTGATGAACGCGGCAGTTCGGCAGAAGGACGTGAACGGCGAGGCCTTCGCACTCGAGCGCCTCGTCACGTACTATCCGAAGAAGGAGTATTGGGTCACGCTGTTGAGCCGGTTGCAGCGCAAGCCGAATTTCTCGGATCGCTTGTCGCTCGACACCTACCGCCTGTCGCTCGCGACCGGCAGCATGAGCAGCGCGGCCGACTATTCCGAACTCGCGCAGCTCGCGCTGCAGGCGGGCTCGAGCGCCGAAGCGAAGCAGGTGATCGACAAGGGCTTCGCCGCCGGCATCCTCGGCGCGGGCCCGGAGGCCGAGCGCCACAAGCGCCTGCGCGACCTCGTCACCAAGCGCATCGACGAGGCCAAAAAGACCCAGGCCGAGGACGAGAAGACCGCGCTGGCCGCGAAGGACGGCAACGACCTCCTGACCATCGGCATGAACCAGGTCTACGAGGGCCAGAAAGCCAAGGGTCTGCAAACGATGCAGCAGGGCATCGCCAAAGGTGGTCTCAAGCGCGCCGAGGACGCGAAGCTGCACTTGGGCATCGCTCAACTCGTTGCGGGCGAGAACGCGAAGGCACAGGCGACGCTGAAGACCGTGTCGGGCACCGATGGCACCGGTGATCTGGCGCGCCTGTGGTCGCTGTATGCACGGCGCGCGAAGGCTTCCTGAGCCGAAAAACTTTCGAAGCGTCCCAATAAAAACGCGGCCTCGAGGGGCCGCGTTTCACTTGGGTTCGGCGTTGACTACTTCGGCGCCAGACGGATCGCCCCGTCGAGCCGGATCACCTCGCCGTTCAGCATCTCGTTGGTGACGATCTGGTGCACCAGCTTCGCGTAATCGGCCGGCGTGCCCAGGCGGCTCGGGAACGGGACGTTGGCGGCGAGCGCGTCCTGGACCTCCTGCGGCATCGTGAACAGCATCGGCGTGCCGAAGATGCCCGGCGCGATCGTCATGTTGCGGATGCCGTTGCGCGCCAAGTCGCGCGCGATCGGCAGGGTCATGCCGACCACGCCGCCCTTCGAGGCCGAGTACGCGGCCTGACCGATCTGGCCGTCGTAGGCGGCGACGCTCGCGGTCGAGATCAGCACGCCGCGTTCGCCGGTCGGCTCCGGCGCATTCCTGCTCATCGCCTCGGCGGCGAGGCGGATCATGTTGAAGCTGCCGATCAGGTTGACGGTGACGACCTTGGCGAACGTGGCCAGCGCATGCGCGCCGTCCTTGCCGACGGTCTTCGCGGCAGGCGCGATGCCGGCGCAGTTGACCAGACCGAACAGCTTGCCGAGTGCAACGGCTTTCGCGATGACCGCCTGGCCGTCGGCCTCCTGGCTCACGTCGCACTTCACGAAGGCGCCGCCGAGTTCTGCCGCCAGCGCTTCGCCCTTGTCGACTTGCAGATCCGCGATCACGACGGCGGCGCCGTTCGCGGCCAGCATGCGCGCCGTGCCTTCGCCGAGGCCTGACGCGCCGCCGGTGACGATGAATACCTTGCCTGCGATGTCCATGCTGAAACTCTCTCTTTTTCAGGCGAGCGCAGCGAGCGCGCGCGCGGTGATTTCGTCGACGCTGCCGGTGCCGCTGATCTTGCGATAGCGCGGCGCCTCGGCGTCGCCGCTGGCGGCCCAGCCCGCGTAGTAGTCGACCAGCGGGCGCGTCTGCTTCTTGTACACATCGAGCCGGTTGCGCACGGTCGACTCTTCGTCGTCGGCACGCTGGATCAGGTCTTCGCCGGTTGCGTCGTCCTTGCCCGCGATCTTCGGCGGGTTGAACTTCTGGTGATACGTGCGGCCCGAGGCCACGTGCACGCGGCGACCGCTCATGCGCTCGATGATGGCTTCGTCGGGCACGTCGATCTCGAGCACCAGATCGAGCTTGACCCCGGCCGCCTTCATCGCGTCGGCCTGCACGATCGTGCGCGGAAAGCCGTCGAACAGAAAGCCGTTGGCGCAATCGGGCTGTGCGATGCGTTCCTTCACGAGGCCAATGATGATGTCGTCGCTGACCAGCGCGCCCGAATCCATCACCTTCTTCGCGGCGAGGCCCATTTCGCTGCCGGCCTTGACGGCGGCGCGCAGCATGTCGCCGGTCGAGATCTGCGGAATGCCGAACTTCTTGCAGATGAAGGCGGCTTGGGTGCCTTTGCCCGCGCCAGGTGCGCCCAGCAGGATGAGTCTCATGGGTGTCCTCGTTTTCGTGTCTTGTGTGCAGCGCACGGCGCGGGTGGGCCATGGGCGCGAATCGCGTCGAGAATAACATGTGACCCCCAGCGCAACGCTGACGCGCGGGCAGGGGAAAACACGCGCTGCGCGGGGCCTGCAGTCAGGCGAAAAGAGCGCGCACGCGGGCCAGGTCTTCGGGCGTGTCGACCCCCGGTCCGGGCCGCGAATCGCTGACGTGAACGGCGATGCGCTCGCCGTGCCAGAGCACGCGCAACTGCTCGAGCGCCTCGATGTGTTCGAGCGGGCTCGCGGCCAGCGTCGGAAAGCGCCGCAGGAAGCCCGCTTGGTAGGCGTAGAGCCCGATGTGGCGCAGCGGCGCGTTGGTGGGGATCGGCGTGGCGCCCGTGGCGCGGCCATCGCGCCACCAGGGAATCGGCGCACGCGAGAAGTAGAGCGCGCGGCTGGCGGCGTCGAGCACGACCTTCACGACGTTCGGGTTGTCGAGTTCGTCGGCCGAGTCGATCGCGTGCGCGGCGGTGCTCATCACGCAGTCGGGGTGCTGTGCGAGCAACGCGGCGCAGGCGTCGATCATCTGCGGGTCGAGCAGCGGCTCGTCGCCCTGCACGTTGACGACGAGGTCGGTGCCGTCGAGACCGAGCCGCTCGCAGGCCTCGGCGAGGCGGTCGCTGCCGGTCGCGTGGTCGGTGCGTGTGAGCAACGCGTCGACGCCGTGCGCGGTACAGGCTGCGACGATGCTGGCGTGATCGGCTGCGACCACGACACGGCTCGCCGCCGAGCGCGCCGCGTTGCGCGCGACGCGCACGATCATCGGCAGCCCGGCGATGTCGGCGAGCGGCTTGTTCGGCAAGCGGGTCGACGCGAGCCGCGCCGGCACCAGCACCGTGAACTTCATGCGGCGGGCGTGGCCGACGTGACTGCGGAAGCGGGCTCGGCGTCGAGCGCGCGCGCCTCGGCTTCGAGCATCACCGGAATGCCGTCGCGCACCGGGAACGCGAGGCCGTCGGCGTGGCAGACCAGTTCGACGGTCGGTTGCTGCGGCGGCCGCAGGTGTTCGAGCGGGCCTTTGCAGATCGGGCAGACGAGCAGGTTAAGCAGGCGTGTTTCCATGGCGCGGTCCGGGTG
Source organism: Pseudomonadota bacterium (assembly GCA_040389925.1). Classification (GTDB taxonomy): domain Bacteria; phylum Pseudomonadota; class Gammaproteobacteria; order Burkholderiales; family Burkholderiaceae_C; genus LMDS01. Next base: position 5,968 of record JAZJZJ010000095.1, on the reverse strand, counting down.
GTGCCAGCAGGGCGAGCAGTGCGGCCTCGAAGGCCGCGTCGAGGCCGAAGTCTAGCGGCGCGACCCAGACCCGCGTCGTGCCGATGCGCGACGGGTCGAGTTTGATCGCGTCCTTCTCGGTCAGCACGACATCGCGCGCGTCGGTCGGCCAGGGCAGGGTGGCGAAGTCATGGTGATCGGGCAGCGGCAGCGGCGCGATCGTGAGGCCGCGTTCGCGCAGCATCGCAAAGAAGCGCTCGGGCTGCGCCAGACCGGCGGCGGCCAGCAGCGGGCGGGCACGCAGCGCGTCGAGCGCGTCGTTGCTCGCGGCTGCGCCGCGCCACCAGTCGGCCAGCGGCACGATGCCGGCCAGCGCACGCCGTGCAAGCGTCCCCGGCAGTGGAGTCGACGCCGCCGCCGCGTTGTAGACGACCAGGCTGCGAGGCGGCAGCACGCGCGGCACGGTTTCGCGCAGCGGCCCGGCCGGCAGCAGCCAGCCGTTGCCGGCGCCGCGCTCGTCGAACACGATCACCTGCGCGTCGCGCGCCAGCGCGAGGTGCTGCAGGCCGTCGTCGCTGACGATCGCGTCGACCGCCGGATGGCGCCGCAGCAGTTCGCGCGCCGCGCCGACACGGTCGCGCCCGACGACGAGCGGCGCCTCGGTGCGCAAGTGCATCAGCAGCGGTTCGTCGCCGCAGCGTTCGGCGGCAACGGCGCGCGTCACCTCGAGCAGGCCGTCGTGGTTGCCGCCATGGCCGCGCGAGACGATGCCCGGCGTGCGGCCTTGTCGACGCAGCGCCGCGACGATCGCCATCACCGTCGGCGTCTTGCCGGCGCCGCCGGCGATCAGGTTGCCGACGACGATGACGGGCACCGGCAGCGCATGCACGGGCAACGCGCCGACGCGATACAACAGCCGCCGCAGCGCCGTGGCCGCACGGTACACGAGCGCCAGCGGCAACATCGCCCAAGCGAGCGGGCCGCGCGTCAGCCAAGCGAGCTGCAGGCGCTGTGCGAAGGTCAGGCGAGCGGCCAATGCGCTGCGGCGCTCGCGGGTTGAACTCGGGTTCAGCGCGCTTCGCCGCCCGACGAGGTCTGGGTCGCGAAGGTCAGCCGCGGCAGGTTGGCGCGCCGCGCCGCGTCCATCACGTTGATCACGCTCTGGTGTGCCGCGGTGGCGTCGGCCGAGACGATCACGACCGCGTCGGTCGTGCCGGTGGCGGCCGCGCTGAGCTCGGCGGTCAAGGCCTCGACGCTGCGCCCTTCGACCGGCTTGCGGTTCACCGAGTAGCGGCCGTCGGCCGAGACCGAAACGATCACCTCGCGCTGGCGGTCGCGCAGCTTTTCTGCATCAGCCACCGGCAGCGTGATCTGCAGTTCGGTGAACTTCGAGTACGTGGTCGACAGCATCAGGAAGATCAGCACCACCAGCAGCACGTCGATGAACGGGATCAGGTTGATCTCGGGCTCTTCGGGTCGGGCCTTGCGGAAGCTCATCGGCATCGGGCGGTCCTCAGCTGCTCTCGCGGCGGTCGACGACGAAGCGCATCAGGTGCGGCACGAGCCGGTCCGAGGCCTGCTCCATGTCGAGCGTGTAGCCATCGACCCGGCCGCGAAAGTAGCGATACAGCATCAGCGACGGGATCGCGATCATCAGCCCGAACGCGGTGTTGTAGAGCGCCACCGAGATGCCGTGCGCGAGCAGCGCCGGGTTGTTGCCGGTCGGGGCCTGCGAACCGAAGATCTCGATCATGCCGATCACCGTGCCCATCAGCCCGAGCAGCGGGGCGGCCGAGGCGATCGTGCCGAGCGTGTTCAGGTAGCGCTCGAGCTTGTGCACCGCAGCGCGCCCGGCCGACTCGAAGGTGTCGCGCAACTGGCGCTCGCTGATGCGCGGCTCGGCGATCACCGCGCGCACGCCGGTTGCCAGCACGCCGCCGAGCACCGAGTTGTCGGCGAGCTTGTTGACCACGTCGGCCGGCGGCAGGTGCGCGCGGGTCACCGAGATCACCTCGTCGAGCAGTTTGGGCGGCACGACGCGCGCGGTGCGCAGGCTCGACAGGCGCTCAAGCACCAAGGCGAAGGCTGCGATGGAACACAGAAGGAGTGGCCAGATCGGCCAGCCGGCGGCTTGTATGATCGAAAACAATCGTGCCCTTTCGACAGTGCTTTGGCGCGGCGAGGGGATTTCGGGACGCGCGATTATGGCCTGAAGCATTCGCGCTCACGCGTCACGGTCGCCGGCGTTGCGGCCACGCATCCATCCGGGTTTTGCGCAGGCCTGCGACGGCGGGTCGGACATCCACCGGAACTGTGGATAACTTTGTGGGCAACCGGCCGCGGTTCGCCGCCAAGGCCCGAATCTGCAAGGCCCGCGACACATTGCTCAATGTTTAAGCAGATAAAACCCGTTGAAAATCAATAACTTGCGCCTTTGTTTCAGGCTTGTGACATGGCCAATGGCCGGCGCGCCCTTGTGTGGCGCGGTTGTGGAGTTCTCGACCCGCGCCGGCATTGGGTTTGCGCATGATTGAGGGGCACGGCGCGGGCCTGTCGCGTGCCCCCTGGGGCGTGGCCGCGCTGGTGCGCGAGGTCGGCGACCTGCTCGCCGGGCGCTTCAGCGTCTGCACGGTGCGCGGCGAAATCTCGGGCTTCGCGCGCGCCGCCAGCGGCCATTGCTACTTCAACCTGAAGGATGTAGACGGCGGCAGCGCGTTGCTGCGCTGCGCGATGTTCCGGCGCGCCGCGAGCCTGCTGGCGTTCGCGCCGCAAGACGGCCAACTCGTCGAGATTCGCGGGCGCTTGGGCGTGTACGAGCCGCGCGGCGAGTTGCAGGTAATCGTCGAGGCGATGCAAGGTGCGGGTGCCGGCGCGCTGTACGAGCAGTTCCTGCGCATCCGGGCGCGGCTGGAAGCGCTCGGCCTGTTCGATGCGGCGCGCAAGCGTGCGTTGCCGGCCTATCCGCGTGCTGTCGGCGTCGTCACCTCGCTCGGCGCGGCCGCGCTGCAGGATGTGCTGACGGCACTCGCGCGGCGCGCGCCGCAGGTCCGCGTGGTCGTCTACCCGAGCTTGGTGCAGGGCGCTGCGGCACCGCAGGCGCTGGCCGAGGCGATCGGCCTCGCGTCGCGTCGTGCCGAGGTCGACGCGCTGATCGTTTGCCGCGGCGGCGGTTCGCTCGAAGACCTCTGGGCCTTCAACGACGAGCTCGTCGTGCGGGCGATCGTTGCGGCCTCGATGCCGGTCGTGTGCGGCGTCGGCCACGAAACCGACATCACGCTGGCCGACCTTGCCGCGGACCTGCGCGCGCCGACGCCGACCGCCGCCGCCGAGCTCGTCGCGCCGACCCGCGAGGCCTGCCTGAATGTGCTCGATGGGTTCGCCGCATTGCTGCAGCGCCGCGTTCACGACGCGCTCGACACTCAGGCGCAGCGCCTCGACCGCAGCGCATTGCGGCTCGCGCGACCGGGGCAGGCGGTGCGGCAACAGAGCCAGCGGCTCGCGCTGCTGGCGCATCGGCTGACGGCGCACCTGCCGCGTGCCACCCAAGGCCAGCAGACGCGCCTGATGCAACTCGACGGGGCGCTGCGCAGAGCCGTCGATCTGCGCCTCGCCGCCCACGGCCAGCGGCTCGACTCGCTGGCAGCGCGCCTGCGTGCGCTCGATCCGCATCAGGTGCTGGCGCGCGGCTATGCGTGGCTGAGCGACGGCAGCGGCAGGCCGGTCGGCTCGGTGCAGCAGCTGATACCCGGCGCGACCTTGCAGGCCGTGTTGCACGACGGTTCGGCCGACGTGGTGGTCGCAAAGGTGCAAGGTCGGACGAGTACCTGAGGCCGTGTCGGCCATCACCGCGCGCGCCGGCGATGCCGCTGCAAGCTGCCTACAATGCCGCAAAACTCCCCAACTACGCCGCCACCACGCGGAAGAGGTTCACGATGGAACACACGCTGCCCGCACTGCCTTACGCTCACGATGCGCTCGCCCCTTCGATGAGCAAGGAGACGCTCGAATACCACCACGACAAGCACCACAACGCCTACGTCGTGAACCTGAACAACCTGCAGAAGGGCACCGAGTTCGAGTCGATGACCCTGGAAGAGATTGTCAAGAAGGCCAGCGGCGGCATCTACAACAACGCCGCGCAGATCTGGAACCACACGTTCTTCTGGAACTGCATGAAGCCGGCCGGCGGCGGCGAGCCGAAGGGCGCGCTGGCGGCAGCGATCAGCGCGAAATGGGGCAGCTACGCCGCCTTCAAGGAAGCGTTCACGAAGAGCGCGGTCGGCAACTTCGGCTCGGGCTGGACCTGGCTGGTGAAGAAGGCCGACGGCAGCGTCGATATCGTCAACATGGGTGCGGCCGGCACGCCGCTGACCACCGCCGACAAGGCGCTGCTGACGATCGACGTGTGGGAGCACGCCTATTACATCGACTTCCGCAACCTGCGCCCGAAATTCTGCGAGACCTTCCTCAACTCGCTGGTGAACTGGGAGTTCGCGGAGAAAAACTTCGGGTAAGGCCTTCGGCCAGATGACGATAGCGGGGTCGGCTTGCCGACCCCTTCTCTTTTGCGGGTCAGCGCTTGAACGGCCCGCCCTGAATCTTCATGCCGGCCTTGATGCCGCGCTTCGCGAACCAGCCTTCGTTCATCTCGAGCACGTAGCGCACCTCTCTGGTCGAGCAGTGGCTGTCGAGTGTCTGCGGCTTCATCGCGTCGATGTTGGTGATGCTGCCGTCGTCGGCGATGAACGCGATCGACAGCGGCAGCAGCGTGTTCTTCATCCAGAAGCATTGCTGGCCGGGCCGGTCGAAGATGAACAGCATGCCGTCGTTGGTCGGCATCGACTTGCGGAACATCAGGCCGATGCTGTGCTCCTGTGCGGTCTGCGCGACCTCGACGTTCAGCACATGCATGCCCGCGCTCAGCTTGATGGTCGAGAGCTTCTGCGGCCCGTCCTGGGCGATGACGGCGCCCGACATGGCGACGAAGGCGAGCGCGGCGAGTGCGGCGCGCAAGGTGGCGAAACGGATCATGGCTACGGCGAGGGAGTGGTGCCAAGATTATCAACGCGCGCCCCGGTGCACCCGGCCGACAGGGGCAGCGGCCGGAAAGTCGGCCGCTGGCGGGGCCTTGCCTTTGCGCGCTGCCGCCCCTATGCCGCGTCAGGCATCGGCGGCACGGTACTCCTCGGGGCGTCGGGATCGTCCGGCGAGTCGATCGGTGCGATGTCCTGGGCCAATTGACCTTTCGGCCCCTCGACGATCTCGAAGCTCACCCGGCTGCCCTGCTTGAGGGTCCGGAAGCCCTCCATCCGGATCGCTGAAAAGTGCGCAAAGATGTCTTCGCCACCCGCTTCGGGTTCGATGAAGCCGAACCCTTTTGCGTCGTTGAACCACTTGACAGTGCCGGTGGGCATGATGGCTCTCCCCTCAGCGCGGCAGCGTTCGTGTCGCGCGACGCATTTTCCCGCCGCACGAAATCGGCTGTCAAGAATGGACATACCCTGCGACAAGCGTCGGCATTGCGACCCGGTTCGGGCCTTGCAGAACGCGGCGTGAGCGCAATATGGGTTCGGGTGAAACGCCGCGGCGTCAACTCGATAGAATGAATCCATGCCCAGTGAGCCCACCCCTCCGCAAGCGCCTCCGGTGGCGCCGCCGAAGCCCGACGACGGGCAGGGGGCGGTCGTTGCCGAGCGCCAGGTTGCAAAGACGGAACCACCCCGCATGTACCAAGTGGTCCTGCTCAATGACGACTACACGCCAATGGAATTCGTCGTGATGGTGCTGCAGGAGTATTTCAAACGCGACCTCGAAACCGCAACCCAGATCATGTTGAAAATTCACCATGACGGGCGAGGCGTTTGTGGCGTCTACTCGAAGGATGTCGCAGCGACAAAGGTTGAATTGGTGCTGGCCGCCGCACGCCGTGGTGGCCACCCGTTGCAATGCATTATGGAGGCCGCATGATTGCCCAGGAACTTGAAGTCAG
>JAZJZJ010000094.1:1634-4621 GCA_040389925.1 Pseudomonadota bacterium | reverse complement strand
CGATGAAGCTGCATGAAGTGATGCCGCAGGCGATGCTGTTCGTGCGCGGCCTGAATGCCGGCATCAGCCACAACCCGCTCGAATCGAGCACCAACGACGACATGCAGCTCGCGGTCGATGCGTTCATGCACCTGCTGAACCAGCTGGCAACCGAATCCGTTTGAAAGACACACCGATGACCACGCCGTATCAACAACTCGACGCCTGGGTCGACGCGCACTTCGACGAGGAAGTGAAGTTCCTTCAAGCGCTCGTGCAAGTCCCGACCGACACGCCGCCGGGCAACAACGCGCCGCATGCCGAGCGCACCGCCGAGCTGCTGAAGAACTTCGGTTTCGAGGCCGAGAAACACATCGTTCCCGATGCGGACGTGAAAGCGTACGGCCTCACCTCGTTGACGAACCTGATCGTGCGCCGTCCGTATGGCGCCGGCGGCCGCACCGTTGCGCTGAACGCGCACGGCGACGTCGTGCCGCCCGGTGAGGGCTGGACGCACGGCCCGTACAGCGGCGAGATCGTCGACGGCAAGCTCTATGGCCGCGCGTCGGCCGTCAGCAAGAGCGACTTCGCGACCTACACCTTCGCGACGCGGGCGATCGAGACCTTGAAAGCGCAGCTGAAGGGCACGGTCGAACTGCACTTCACCTACGACGAAGAGTTCGGCGGCGAGCTCGGCCCCGGCTGGCTGTTGCGCAACAACCTGACCCGACCCGACTTGCTGCTCGCGGCCGGTTTTGCCTACCAGGTCGTGACCGCGCACAACGGCTGTCTGCAGATGGAGGTCACGGTGCACGGCAAGATGGCCCACGCGGCGATCCCGGACACCGGCGTCGACGCGCTGCAGGGCGCGGTCGCGATCCTGAATGCGCTGTATCACCAGAACACGCTGTACCAGCAGGTCACGTCGAAGGTCGAAGGCATCACCCATCCGTACCTGAACGTCGGTCGCATCGAAGGCGGCACGAACACCAACGTGGTGCCGGGCAAGGTCACACTCAAGCTCGATCGCCGGATGATCCCGGAAGAGAACCCGGCCGAGGTCGAGGCGACGATCCGCAAGGTGATCAATGATGCCGCGGCCGAATTCGGCAAGGACAGGCCCGGCATCAGCGTCGAGATCAAGCGCCTGCTGCTCGCCAACGCGATGCGGCCGCTGCCGGGCAACGAGCCGCTGGTCGAGGCCTTGCAGAAGCACGGCGAGGCCGTGTTCGGCGAGCCGATTCCGACCTCGGGCACACCGCTCTACACCGATGTGCGGCTGTACTGCGAGCACGGCATTCCGGCGGCGATCTACGGCGCCGGGCCGCGCACGGTGTTCGAGTCGAACGCGAAGCGGGCCGACGAGCACCTGGTGCTTGAGGACCTGCGGCGCGCGACGAAGGTCGTCGCGCGGTCGTTGTTCGATCTGCTCAGGCGAGGCTGAGCAGGACACGGACGCGCATGATCGCAGTCGCGGTCTTCCTCATCCTGAACCGGACCGCGATTTCAACGCACCCAAAAAGGCTTCATCATGAAATTCACCAACATTCAAGTCGCAATGAATGCCGCTGTCGTGGTGGCTGCGGCCAGCTTCGCTCAATTGGCGCTTGCGCAGGCCTCGGCACCGGTGTCGCGCGCAGCGGTCAAGGCAGAGACGAAGGCGGCCGAGAAGGCCGGGAAACTGACGCCTGCCGGAGAAGGCGCGGCGCCGGTTGAGAAGTCGACCACACCTTCGACGAAGACGCGTGCACAGCGCAAGGCCGAGACCCTCGACGCCCGCAAGCAAGGCCAGCTCGCGCCGGCAGGGTCGCTGCCGGACTATCCGAAGAACTCGAAGTCCAAGGGGACCAAGACCCGTGCCGAGCGCAAGGCCGAGACACGGGCGGCGGTGAAGGCGCGCGAAACCGTGCCTGCCGGCGAAGGCCCGGGCGCCCCGACCAAGTAGCGACCGGCCTGTCCTGGGGGCAAGCGTCCTTCTTGCTGGCTTCGGCGTGCGCATCGGCTTTCGCCAATGCGCTGCTCAAGCCGCCGAGCATTTGATTGAAAACGGGAATCGAGGCGGTGCAGGGAAACGAGATCATGGGCGCTGTCGGGTGAATCGAGCGAACGGCCGCGACCAAGGTGGTCGCGCGCGCTGTTCGATCCGCTGAAGACGGACCGAGCGTTCAGATCGCGACAGCCGTCCGGCTGCGGCGGCACGAAACCCACGCGACCGCGCCGCAGGCCGAACAGGTCGAAGGTGCTGACGCCGGCTTCGCCGTTCAGCCGCACCGCGAGCGCGCCGTTCATCGTGCCCGCGAGAAACGATCCGAGCTGCGCGCCGCCACCGGCGACCACGGCCGGCGCGAGGCCGAGGTTCGGTGTGTTCCAGACGACGATGTGCTGCGCGCCCGCGGCCTGCAACTGGTCGACGATGAGGCCGATGTCATTGGCGAACCCGGCCGCCGCCGCGGCGATGGTCGTCGCGAAATCGGTGCCGTCGACATCGGGGCCAGCCCGCTGACCGCGCGCCCTCCCCCGAAGTCGGGGGTCGGGCAACTTCGGGTTCGACTCGGTGCGCGCACTTTTCGGGTGCGCACAGAATTTGCATGTCTCTTGACCATCGCCGATTCACCCGCTGGAGCCTGCTTGAAACTCATCACCACCCCACCGCGCCGCGCCCTGTTCACCGCCCTCGCCGGCGCACTCGCGGCCACGTTCGCGCTCGCCGCGCTGCCCGCCGGCGCGCAGGAAACAACGCCGATCAAGTTTCAGCTCGACTGGCGCTTCGAAGGCCCGGCCGCGCTGTTCCTCGTGCCCGAGGCCAAGGGTTACTTCAAGGCCGAGAAGCTCGCCGTGACCGTCGACGCCGGCAACGGCTCGGGCGGCACGGTCACGCGGGTCGCTTCCGGCGCCTACGACATGGGCTTCGCCGACTTGGCCGCGCTGATGGAATTCCAGGCCAACAACCCGACCGCGCCGAAGCCGGTCGCGGTGATGATGGTCTACAACGACACGCCGGCCGCGGT
>JAZJZJ010000094.1:0-1517 GCA_040389925.1 Pseudomonadota bacterium | reverse complement strand
GCTGGTGCGCGGCGACATCGACGCGATCACCGGCTTCTCGTTCACCTCGCTGCTGAACCTCGAAGCGCGCGGCGTCAAGACCGACGACATCGTCGTGCTGCCGTACCCGAGCCACGGCGTGAAGCTGTACGGCAACGCGATCATCGTGTCGGACGCCTTCCTGAAGAAGAACCCCGAGGCCGTGAAGGCGTTCCTGCGCGCCTTCACGAAAGGCGTGAAAGACGTGATCGCCGACCCGAAGGCCGCGATCGCCACGCTGAAGGCGCGCGACGGCCTGGTCGACGCCGCACTCGAAGAACGCCGCCTGAAGCTCGCGCTCGACGCGACCGTGCTGACGGCCAATGCGAAGGCCGAAGGCTTCGGCAATGTCTCGGCGCCGCGCCTGAGCCTGATGGGCAGCCAGGTCTCCGACGCGTTCGCGACCAAAGCGCGGGTCGACAGTGCAACGATCTGGAACGGCTCGTTCCTGCCGCCGGCGGCCGATCGCGACATCTTCAAAGTCGCGAAGAAGTAAGCCGTTCTGATGGCCGCCTTCGTCGATTTCTCCAAGGTCTGGCTCGCCTACAACGAAGAGTTGCTCGCGGCGCAGCAGTTCGCGGTCGAAGACATCTCGCTCTCGGTCGAGCGCGGTGAATTCATTGCGATCGTCGGGCCGTCGGGCTGCGGCAAGTCGACCTTCATGAAGCTCGCGACCGGGCTGAAGATGCCGTCGAAGGGCTCGATCCTGATCGACGGCCGCGAAGTCGCCGGGCCGTTGAAGATCACCGGCATGGCGTTTCAGTCGTCGTCGCTGCTGCCGTGGCGCACGACGCTCGGCAACGTGCTGCTGCCGCTCGAGATCGTCGAGCCCTACCGCTCGTCGTTCCGCGCCAAGCGCGCCGAGTACGAGGAGAAGGGCCGCAAGCTGCTGCAAAGCGTCGGCCTCGGCGGCTATGAAGACAAGTTCCCGTGGGAACTGTCGGGCGGCATGCAGCAACGCGCGTCGATCTGCCGCGCGCTGATCCACGAACCGAAGATGCTGCTGCTCGACGAACCGTTCGGCGCGCTCGACGCCTTCACGCGCGAAGAGCTGTGGTGCATCTTGCGCGACCTGCAGGCGGTGCAGAAATTCAACGTCATCCTCGTCACGCACGACCTGCGCGAGGCGGTGTTCCTCGCCGACACGGTCTACGTGATGAGCCGTTCGCCGGGGCGCATCGTTGCGAAGAAGGCGATCGAGTTGCCGCGCCCGCGTGAGCTTGAGCTGACGTACACGAAGGAGTTCACCGACATCGTGCTGGAGCTGCGCGAGCACATCGGGGCGATTCGGAAGCCGCTGACGGTTTCGTCGACGGAGTTGGCATCGTGATGCTCGAAGCGTCGCGGCAGGCGGCACCCGTCAGGGGCTCATGCTGTGGCGGTCGATGCTGCGCATCGACTGCGCTGCGGTGCTCACTTCAAGGGCGCGCCGCCGAACTCGCTGCGTTCGCGTTGCTCACTGCGCTCAAACAGCCGCGGCGAGTCAGTCTACGAAGCGC
>JAZJZJ010000093.1:0-27879 GCA_040389925.1 Pseudomonadota bacterium | reverse complement strand
GCCGGCCCTACAACGACATCGTGATCGACAACCTCGCGGTCAGCGGCGAGCACGCGGTGCTGCAGATGGTGGGCGCCGATGTCTTCATCGAAGACCTGAACAGCACCAACGGCACCTACATCAACGGCAAAGCCGTCAAGAAGCAGCTGCTGAGCCACAACGACACGGTCGAGATCGGCAAGTACAAGATCAAGTTCATGGTCGAGGACGGCACCGACTATGAGAAGACCATGATCATGAAGCCCGGCACGCGCCCGCCCGCGGCACCGGGGCAGGCGCAGAACTCCGGGTTCGGCAACTCGGGCTTCGGCTCGCTCGGCGCGTCGACGATTCCCGCGTCGATCCGCGTCCTCAACGGCGCTGCGGCCGGCCGCGAAGTCGCGCTGACCAAGGTCGTGACCACCGTCGGCAAGCCCGGCGTGCAGGTCGCCTCCATCACGAAGCGGCCGGGCGGCTATGTGCTGGCCCACGTCGAAGGCTCGCTGCAGCCGACCGTCAACGGCAACCCGGTCGTCGGCGAAACCGTGCACCTGAAGAACGGCGACGTGATCGAGCTCGCCGGCACGCAGATGCAGTTCGTCCAGGCCTGATCCGGAACGCGCCGCGCCTGCGCGGCCGATGGCCTCCCGCATGACCTCGCGCTCCGGCCTCTGGCGCGCGCTCCGAGCGCTGTTGCTGCTCGCCGCCGTGCTCGTCGGGCTCGGTCACGCCACCGGCTGGCGCCCGCTGCGTTTCGTCACCGGGCTCGATCTGGCGATCGCTGATGCGCGCCTGCGCGCGTTCATGCCGCGCACCGCCGACCCGCGCATCGTCATCGTCGATGTCGACGAGAAGAGCCTGGCCGAAGTCGGCCGCTGGCCCTGGGGTCGCGACCGGCTCGCCGCGCTCGCCGACGAGCTGTTCGAGCGCCAGCAGGCCGCGGTCGTCGGCTTCGACTTCCTGTTCGCCGAGCCCGACGCCAGCTCCGGCCTGCCGGCGCTTGAGCGCCTCGCGGCCGGCTCGCCGGCGATCGCCGCCGCGCTCGCGCCGCTGCGCGCCGGGCTCGATTTCGACGCGCGCTTCGCCGCTGCGCTGGCCGGCCGCAACGTCGTGCTCGGCTACTACCTCTCGAACGCGCGCGGCGGCCACCGCACCGGCGTGCTGCCGGCGCCGGTGTTCGACCCGGCGCTGCTGCAGGGCAAGCCGATCGCGTTCACGCGCTGGGACGGCTACGCCGCCAGCCTGGCGCCGTTCGCGCACGCCGCGCCGGTCGCCGGCTACTTCAACAACGTGCCCGACCCCGACGGCCTGGTCCGCGGCGTCGCACTGATCGCCGAGATCGACGGTCGCCCGTACGAGCCGCTCGCGCTGGCGATGTACCGCCTGTTCACCGGCAGCCCGGCTGTGCTGCCGGGCTTTCCGGCCGAGCGCTGGCTGCCGCGCGACTACAGCGCGCTGAGCAGCGTGCTGCTGCGCGACGGCGCCGTCGTTCAGGCGATCCCGGTCGATGCATGGGCGCGGGTGCGGGTGCCGTTTCGTGGCCCCGGCGGCCCGGCTGGCGGATCGTTCGAGTACGTCTCGGCCGCCGATCTGCTGAACCACCGCGTCGCGCCCGGGCGCCTGAAGGGCAAGCTGGTGCTGGTCGGCAGCACCGCGCCCGGCGTCTACGACCAGCGCGCCACGCCGGTGGCCGATGTCTACCCCGGTGTCGAGGTGCACGCGAATCTGCTGTCGGGCCTGCTCGATGCGCACCTGCCGGTCCAGCCCGACTGGGCCAGCGCCTTCGAGGTGCTGCAGCTGCTGGCGGTCGCGGCGCTGCTGGTTTGGGCACTGCCGCGCCTGCGCGCCGCAAGTGGCGCGCAGCTCGCCGGTGCGCTTGGCGTTGCGCTGGTCGCGATCAACCTGTGGGCGTATCGGGTCGAGGGCCTGCTGCTGCCGCTGGCGTCGGTGCTGCTGCTGACCGGCGCGATCTACCTCGGCATCACCGTCTGGGGCTACATCGTCGAAGGCCGCAGCCGGCGCTCGCTGGCGCGACTCTTCGGCACCTACGTGCCGCCCGAGCTGGTCGAGGAGATGGCGCGCGACCCCGCGCGCTACGACATGCGGGCCGAGAACTGCGAACTCACCGTGATGTTCTGCGACATCCGCAACTTCACCCGCGTCGCCGAGCTGCTGCCGCCCGAAGACGTGCGCGGCCTCGTCAACAGCTTCTTCTCGACCATGACGAGCGCGATCCGCGAACAGCGCGGCACGCTCGACAAGTACATCGGCGACGCGATCATGGCGTTCTGGGGCGCGCCGATCAAGGACCCGGCCCACGCCGCCAACGCCGCCCGCGCCGCGCTCGCGATGACCGCCCGCCTGAGCGCGCTGAACGCCGAGCTGCGCGCGCGCAAGCTGCCCGAGATCGGCTTGGGCATCGGGCTGAACACCGGCACGGTCTGCGTCGGCGACATGGGCTCCAGCATGCGCCGCAGCTACACCGTGATGGGCGATGCGGTCAACCTGGCCTCGCGCATCGAAGGCCTGACGCGGCACTACGGCGTCGACATCCTGGTCGGCGAAGACACGCGCCGCGCCGCCGGCGAGCCGGCGCCGGCGCGGGCCGGCGAGGTCTGGCGCTGGGTCGAGGTCGACCGGGTGCGCGTCAAGGGCAAACGCGCGCCCGTGACGCTTTTCACGCCGGTGTGGGTGCCCATCCACCGGGCCGAAAAGTTTGACGAGGAAATGCGACTTTGGCAGCTTGCGCTGGCCGCGCACCGGCTGCACCATTGGGACGAGACGCAGACCCGCCTGCAAGGGCTGCTGACGGCGTTCGCCGACACGCCCTTCGCTGCGTTGTACCGGCAGCTCGGCGAACGCACCGACCACCACCGCACCGCGCCGCCGCCCGCCGACTGGGACGGCGCCCACACCTTCGACAGCAAATGATCATCACCGTGCTCGGATGTTCCGGGTCCATTGCCGCGGGCTGCAAAACCACGGCCTTCCTGCTCGACGGCGACGTGCTGATCGATGCCGGCACCGGCGTCGGCGACCTCGAACTCGACGCGCTCGCGCGCATCGACCACATCGTCGTCAGCCACTCGCACCTCGATCACGTGCTCTCGATCGGCCTGCTCGCCGACGCCGTGATGCGCGTGCGCAGTGCGGCCGGCGGTGCGCCGATCCAGGTGCACGCGCTGCCCGAAACGATCGCCGCGTTGCGCACCCACATCTTCAACGGCGTGATCTGGCCCGACTTCACGCGCCTGCCGAGCGCCGAGCAGCCGATGCTCGCACTCGTGCCGTTCGCCATCGGCGACGTGCTCGAACTGAGCGGCAAGCGCATCGAGGTGCTGAGCGCCTCGCACACCGTGCCGGCGGTCGGTTTCGCGGTCGACAGCGGTGCGCCGGGCTGGTGGGTCTTCACCGGCGACACCGGCCCGAACCCGGCGCTGTGGGAGCGGCTGCGCCGCATGAAGGTCGCGCACTTGGTGATCGAGACCGCGTTCAGCGACGAGGAACGCCAGCTCGCCCGCATCAGCCGCCACCTGTGCCCGACCGCGCTCGGCCACGAGCTGGCGCAGCTCGAAGGCAGCGTCGACGTCCACATCACGCACATCAAGCCGGGCGAAAGCGAGGCCGTGATGCGCGAGATCGGCGCGCTGGGCAGCGGGCACCGGATTCAGGCGCTGGTGGCGGGGCAGGTGATGCGACTGGGGTGACGCTTCTCGCACGGTATGACGTCGGCGCCGTCGCTCGAAGCATTCGCCACGTGCTCGCGGGTACCAGCAGCGTCATCAGGCCCTTGGACACGCCGCACCGGATCCGTGCGTTGGTGGTCGAGCAGATGATGCGCGGGCTGACGGCGGCGGCGGGAGCGATCGCTCGATCAGATGCAAGCGGCGCGCGCCGTCGCGCAGTGCCGCCGTCCGGACGCTTGAGCACGCGCGCGGCCAGAGTGACGTTGATGCGCTTTGCCTTGTCGGACAGAGCCGAGATCCAAGGCGTCGCAGTCCGGCGGACTGCGCTGGTCACCTAGACCACGACGGCTTCCTCCTCGCCGCACTCGAAAACGAGAACGCTTGGGAAGTCGTGAACTTGTACTGTTCGTCTTCCAAAGCGCAGAGCGCCGCTGGAGCGACCCCGATGAGGTGCCCGTTACTCAAGTCAGTGGATCGAGAAAGCCGGCTGTTTCTTGCGGCGCCTCTCTCGCCTTCTTCTTCCACTCCACGTACGACTCGTTCAGATCCGGCAAGTGGATAGCCGGTGTCACCTCGGCGTTCTGGAGGTAGCCATTGATCAGCCCTATTTGGGTCAATCCGTGGTCCAGCGAGGCGTCCTCCGTCCAGTAGGGGATCGGTTCGTCGGCCCTGTCGGTCAGGATGGGATAGAGGTGCGGGGCCCAAGGAAGCCTGCTTGCTGCAGCACGCGAGACGGCGAACAGACCGCCGGCGATCTTCCCCTTCGTCTTGATCAAGCGATCCTCTGGCGGGAAGGTCAGCAACTGCAAGCCGTTGCGGTCCTTGCCGAGGCCGCCGCAGGTCGAGCAGGCGCCGAGCAGCTTGCGCCCGTTGATACAACCGGCAGGGCAAGGGTCGAAAAACACCGGCTTGCCGCCGGACGGGACGGCCGAGTTGAAGGCGTGCATCCGCCCGGCAATCATGCCGAAGGCTGGGCGGCGCACCACCTTCACCAATGCATCAAGGTGAGCGCTATCCACCACGATGTCATCGTCCATACAAATGTAGCAATCCAGTTCCGGCAAAGCCTCGTTGGCCGCGTCGAACAAATGACGCATGGCCAGTGCCTTGCCGACGTTGCGGACCTTGCCGGAGCCCTCGTCCTTGATGCTGTGCCACTTGAGGCCGCACTGCCTAAACACGGACTCTGCCCCGCCGTTGTCCCAAGCGAAGAGCCTGTACTTGCGATTGAAGTCGGCTGATTGGAGCCACTTGAGCGTGGCATGCAGATACGTGGGCCGATAGGCGCATAGAAGCACTGGAATCAATTCGCGTTCTCGGATGATTCAATGGTGGAGTTGCGCCCCGCCGCAGGTTTCCCGCCCCGCTGGCCGGGCTCCGATCCGTCTCTAGAGCAAAGCCCTTGCACGGGATCAGGGGCGTTAGGGTGCATCGAACCGATCGGACGCGTCGGCTTCGATCTAGCGAACTTGAACGTCTCCCAACTTGGGTGGTCGGCACTGCACCGACGATATCGGCCCGCACCGGGTGGCGGGACGTTTGCGCGGGATGAACAATGTGGCGCCCGCGATCATCGAAACCGCTCAGCGACGACGAGTGCCAGCTCACCCCGATTAGTCGCCTCGAGGACGGCGCCGCGCATGCTGCGCATAATTGCGCCGCGCTCTGAAACCACCGAAAGAGGTGGCGGCATCAGGCGCCCAGATCTTCGTTCAACTCCCTAAGAAGGCTTCCATGGACTTGTTTGGCTGGGCGAGACGCCACCGAAGTAAGGTCGAGTTTTCAGGTGCCGACGAAGCGCTGGCCGCGTCACCGGTAGACCCTGTACATCGTCTCGCGGCGGCGGCCGAGGCCGCGCGACGTGGTGTCGCGCGGTTAGACAAGTCGGATTTCGCTGGGGCGCGTGATGCGTTCCGCGAGGCCCTGACCCTCGAGCCCGGCGTGGCCGCCTACCACGTGAACCTCGCATATGCGCTGCAGCAGACCGGGCAGGAGGCGGAGGCAGTGTCGCACCTGCGCGCTGCGGTCGCGCTCGACCCGCGGTCGTTCGACGCGTGCTACATGCTTGGCGGGGCGCTCGAGCAGTTGCCAGATCTGCCCGGCGCCGCCGAACAATTGCAGGCTGCAGTCGCGTTGCGACCTGACTTCGAACCCGTGCATGCCGACCTGTGTCGCGTGCTCGCGCTCTCCGGCGACACGGCCGCGGCGCGCGTCGCGATCATCGCTGCGATCTCGCGCAACCCGGGCAATGCCGACTTTCATCATGCACTCGGCAACTTGTGCATGACCGAGGGCGAGCCGGCTGCAGCGCTCGAGAGCTATGCGCAGGCACTGGCGTTGCGACCGCAGTTCGCCACGGCGCACGCCAACAATGGCTTGGCGCTGCATACCTTGGAGCGCTTCGACGAAGCGGTCGAAAGTTTTGATCGGGCAATTGCCATCGATCCAACGTCAGCGGACGCATATGCCCACTTGGGGCAAACCTGCAGGGCGCAGCGGCGCTTCGCTGAAGCCGCGACGGCCCTTCGACGTTCGCTCGAACTGCAGCCAGATCATGCGGAACGTCTCAACGACCTCGGCACCGTGCTTGGTGAACAGGGTGAGTCCGATCGCGCCATCGCGTGCTATCGCCGGGCGATCGCTTTGCGACCGGACCTTCCCGGTGGCTATGGCAATCTTGGACTGGCGCTATTCGAACAAGGCGATGTCGTGCAGGCCGTGGCAACCTATCGGCAAGGGCTTTCGATCAAACCGATTGCCGCCGTCCACGACAACCTCGGTATCGCACTGCAGAAGCAGGGCGCGTGCGACGAAGCCATCGAGCATTTCCGAAAGGCGATCGAGCTGCAGCCGGAGAATCTGAATACCCGGTGCAATCTCGCGGCCGCACTTGGCGATGGTGGCGGGCCGCGAGAGGCAATCGCCGCTTACCGGGAGGTACTTGACCTTCGTCCGGCCCATCTGATCGCCCACAGCAATCTGCTTTTCCATCTGAGCGTCGACGAGCAATGCAGCGCCGAAGACTACCTCGCCGAAGCACGGCGCTTCGACAGCAAGATCGGGTCGCCATTGGCCGGGCCGTTCCGTCCGCCAGCTTCCGCCGAAGGGCGGCGGCTGCGCATCGGCTTCGTTTCCGGCGACCTGAGAACGCACCCGGTCGGATATTTCCTCGAAGGCATCCTGCACGAACTCGATCCGGCCCGGTTCGAGCTCTTTGCCTACTCGACTGTCAGAAAGGAGGACGAACTTTCTGCGCGCATCCGCCCATTGTTCGCCGCTTGGCGTGTGTTGAAGGGTCTGACCGACGAAGAGGCTGCGCAGCTTGTTCGCGCCGACCGCATCGACATCCTGCTCGACCTCTCCGGACACACCGGCGACAACCGCCTTCCGATGTTCGGCCTGCGTCCGGCGCCGGTCCAGGTGAGCTGGCTCGGCTACTTCGCAAGCACCGGTGTCTCGGCGATGGACTGGGTGCTCGCCGACGAAGCCTGCGTGCCGCAGGGCAATGAATACCAGTTCACAGAGAAGGTTTGGCGGCTGCCCGATACGCGGCTGTGCTTCACGGCGCCTGCCGATGGTTCGGCTCCCGATGTGTCGCCTCTGCCGGCGCTCCAGCGCGGCCACGTCACGTTCGGCTGCTTCCAGCGCTTGCCGAAGATCGGCGACTCGGTGCTCGACCTGTGGCGCCAGGTGTTCGATGCGCTTCCCACCGCGCGGCTGCTGTTGCAGGGCCACCAGACCGGGCGACCGATCTACATCGAGCAGATCCTGTCGCGGCTTGCCGCGGTCGGCATCAGCGCTGACCGTGTGACCGTGCGCGGCCCCGCACCTCGGGCCGCCTACCTCGCGTCGTACCGCGACGTCGACATCGTGCTCGACACCTTCCCATACACGGGTGGCACCACCACCTGCGAAGCGCTGTGGATGGGCGTGCCCACGATCACGCTGACCGGCAACTCGATGATTTCGCGCCAAGGCGTTGCGTTGCTGGGGGCGGCCGGCATGTCCGACTGGATCGCCGCCGATCCCGGCGACTATGTGCGCAAGGCGGTTGCCTTCGCCGGCGACCTCGACGCGTTGGGGCAGTTGCGCGGCGCGCTGCGCTCCCGGCTGCCCACCACAGCCCTTTTCGACGTTCGGCGGTTCGCGCGCTACTTGGAAGTGGCACTTGCCAGTATCTGGGCCAAGCATGTCGAAGACAGCGTGGCTGCAACAGGCCACGACACGACAACGCAAACGACACAAAGCGTCACAACCGTCGAATCCGTGGCGGGCTGACGCAACGAATGTGACCACTTTTGTCGCTGGCGGCGCCCAGTTTGCGAGTTGCTGCCGGATTGCATGCTCAAAAGACTTGGCATGCAGGATGCATCTGGGAGCGAGCCAGTGATTGCTTTGTTCGTTCCCCATCCACCAAGGAGCTCTTCGCCATGAAACGCCTTCAACAAGGTTTTACCCTGATCGAACTGATGATCGTCGTTGCGATCATCGGCATCCTCGCCGCCGTCGCGCTGCCGGCTTATCGCGACTACACCGTGCGCGCCAAGGTGTCGGAAGTCATTCTTGCTGCCTCGGCGGCCAAGACATCGGTGTCGGAGGCTGCGGGCACCTTCGGTGCTATGCCCAGTAACGCCTCGGTCACGATCAACAATCAGGTGACGAAGAACGTTGCGGCAACTGCCTACTCGTGGACGAGTTCCACGAGTGGCTATATCACCGCGACAGCGACTGGCGACGCCAACATCGCCGGCTCGACGGTCACGCTGACCGGCACCTACACCTCGACCACCGGACAAGTCGACTGGGTTTGCTCCGGCACCATTCAGGCGAAATACCGTCCTTCCAGCTGCCAGTAAGCGGCACATTGCAGTCGTGACACCGGGGCCTCTGCGGAGGCCCTTTTCGTTTGTGCTGGCTCGGGCTCGACCCCGTCGTTTGGCCCTTGCATTCCAAGATGACAGCGATTCGCTTCACCCTCTCCGGCCGAATCGAACCGGTGCCCTACCTGCTGTTGGCCGGTGGCGGTTGTGCGCTGTTCGCTTGGCTGACCCCCACGCACGACCTGCCTTGGGCGTCGTTCCACGCGGAGCTTGGCATGGCACTCGCGGGGCTGTTCGCCGCGATCGGTGTCTGGCTGAAGGGCCGGCGACGCATGCTCGCGCTGCCTGCCCTCGCGGCGCTGGCACTGCTGGCCGCCTTGATCCCGCTGACACAAGCCGCGTTCGGCCTCGTCGTGTTTCGCGGCGATGCCGTACTGGCGTGCCTGTATCTCGCGGGCCTTGGCTTGACCGTGATGGTCGGCTACCGCGCGGTTGAGCTCTGGGGCTGCGAATTCGGGCTCGAAGCGCTGGCGTGGCTGGTGCTGCTCGGCGCGCTCGCCAGCAGCTGGCTGGCGCTGTACCAGTGGCAACAGCTCGACTACCTCGGGATCTATGTCGCCGACATGTCGATCGGCCGGCGCCCGTTCGCCAATTTCAACCAGTCCAACCTGCTTGCCACCTTGCTGGTGCTTGGCATCGTCGCGACCGGATGCCTGTTCGACCGCGGCCGCATCCGAGCGGCGCTCGCGCTGGTGACTCTTGGATTGCTCTGTCTCTGTCTCGCGACCACCCAGTCACGCGCAGGTCTGCTCGAGGTGCCGGTCGCCGCGATGCTGCTCCTTCTCGGCCGTCGCCATCTCGCGCGGCGGTTGCGCGCCAAGCATGTCGTGGTTGCGCTGGCGGTGGTGTTGACGATGTCGCTGGTGTGGGAGTCGGTGCGCGATACAGGCTCCGAACCGACCGGCCGGGATGTGAGCGAAATGATGCGGCCCGGCGCCCGCGGGCCGCACTGGGCCGGCATGCTCGACGCGATCGGCCGCCATCCGTGGCTCGGCTACGGTTGGAACCAGGGTGCGGCGGCGCAACTCGCGGTGGCTCCGCGCCATCCGCCGGCTCCGGCCGTGTTCGACTACGGCCACAACCTCGCGCTCGATCTCGTGCTCTGGAACGGCATCCCGTTGGGCTTCGCGCTCTTGGCCGGCTTGGGGTTCTGGTTTGTTGCCGCCGCTCGTGATGCTCGCGATTCGTCGACCTTGCTGGCCCTTGCCGGCGTGGTCGCCGTGTTCTTCCACGCGCTGCTCGAGTTCCCGCTGTACTACAGCTTCTTCTTGCTGCCGGTGGGCTTGCTGATGGGTGGGGTCTCGGCTGCGGCCATGCCGCGTGCTGTGGTCAGGGTGCCGGCGTGGTTCGCGCCGACGCTGATGGTCGCGGTAGGGGCCGTGCTCGCGGTCCTCGTGTCGGACTATCGGGGCATTGCGAGGGACGTTACCGAGCTGCGATTCGAACAAGCGCGCATCGGTGTGAGCCGGGCCCGAGCCGAGGCGTCGCGGCCGTGGCTGCTGACGCAGATGGCCGCATTCATCCGGTTCGCGCACACCCCCGAACGCGAGGGCATGACCGAGAGCGAACTGGGCGCGATGGCCGCGGTGGTGCAGCGCTTCCCGTCGGGACCGAATGCCGTGCGCTATGCCGCGGCGTTGGCACTCAACGGTCGGCCGAATGAGGCGGCCGATGTGTTGCGACCAGTGTGCCGCATGGACCGCCCGCCGATGTGCGAACGCATGCAGGTGCTGTGGCGTGCGTTGGGCGAACGCCAAGCGGCAATCGCAAAAGTACCCTGGCCGGCGAACTGAGGCGGTGCTACCGGGACAATCGGGCGGGCAAAGGTTCGATGAGCGAGCGCCGCGGGTGCGTCGGTGGACGGCAGTGCAATGAATCTATCGGGTGTGCCCGCCGCCCGGCCGGTGCGGCCCGTGCGTGCCGCACCACTGCTGCCACATTGCGCGCAACGCAGCCTCGAAATGACCAGCAAAGCGCCGGGCGTCCATGATCGGCGAGGCAATGAGTCGTCGTCGCAAGCTCTTGCGCAACGCGGCCAGACGGTCGAGGTCGGCAGCGTGCGCAACGGCGAGGCTGACATATTGGTCGACGTCGTTGGCAATCCAGTCGTGCAGGCCCGCGTTCATCAACAAGCCAACCCCTTGTCTTGACAGGAAACTCTCGCCGGCCAGCGTCAGAACCGGCACGCCCATCCATAGCGATTCCGCCGTCGTGGTGCCCCCGGTGAATGGAAACGGGTCCAACGCAATGTCCACTCGGCGGTAGGCGGCCAGATAGTCGAAGCGCGGTGTCAATCCTTCCAAGACGAGCCGATCGGCGTCGATGCCATGGCGGGCAAACCCGGCAACGATCCTTTCGCGCACCTGCGCCTCGCCCAATTGCGGCGATTTAAGCAACAGGCGGCTTGCCGGCACGGCGGCCAGCACTCGGGCCCACACTGCGATGACCGCATCGCCCACCTTCGTCAGGTTGTTGAAACACGCGAATGTCAGCACAGCGCCCCCCATCGCGGGTAGCTCGTCGGGCGCCGGACTGGAATCGGGCGGGGTGAAGCACAGTCGGGTTTCCGGCAGGCGCCAGATCTTTTCGGTGAAGTACGCGGCCTGACTCTCTGGCACGGTCCAGGGATCGGCAATCAGATAGTCGATCTCGGCCACCCCGGTGGTTGCGAAGTACCCAAGCCAGTTGATCTGCAATGGGCTCGGTTTCCATGCGAACACGGGCAAACGGTTGTGCGCGGTGTGACCGGACAGATCGATGAGTATGTCGATCGCATCGTCGTGAATTCTTCGGGCCAGCGCCTCGTCGGACAGATCCTGGACCGGGTGCCATTCACGGCAATGGGTTTTGATTCGTTCGGCGGTGCTGTCGTCACAACGCGTGGTGGGGTACGCAATCAACTGCAGGCGGTTCGCCGCCTCGGCCTTGAGTGCCGCAACCACGCTTTCGAGAAAATACCCCACGGGGTGGCCGCGCAGATCGCCGGAAACAAGGCCCACTCTCAAGCACCTGGAAGGGTCAGGCGTGCCACGCCACGCTGTGTATCTGCGGGCTCCAAGCGCGACCACGTCACCGAAGGCCTTGGCTTCGGCGAACAACACGGCCGGCGGATGTTTGGCGCGGTAGTTGTGCGAGAACAGCAGGTTGCTGCGGGTGTCGACATCGTCGGACTTCAGCGCCAAGGCCCGCCGATAGCTGTCCTCGGCCTCGTCAAGCTGCCCCAGATCTTGAAGCGCGTTTCCCAGGTTGTTGTGCGCTTGCACAAGGGATGGATCGAGTTCAAGGGCTCGACGATGGCTCTGCACGGCGTCGCAAAAGCGACTTGCACGCTTCAACGCATTGGCTAGGTTGCTGTGCACCGGCGCATAGCCGGGTTCAATCGCGAGGGCCAGTTCGTAGCTTGCGATTGCCTCCTGGACCCGCCCGAGATCCTCCAGCACGCAACCGATGGCGACGTGTGCGTCGGCGAACTCGCGATCCAGTCTGACGGCTTCGACGTACGAATTCAACGCCGCGTCGAGACGGCCCATCCTGAGGTAGGCATTGCCAAGATTAAAGTGCGCGCCGACGTAGTTCGGATCGTGAGTCAGCGCCCGCTCGTACGCCGCGAGGCAACCCGGGGCGTCGCCCATGGCGAGCAGGACATTGCCGTGATTGAGGTGGGCGCGCGGCCAGTTCGGGGCCTCTCGGACAGCAGCTTCATACGCCTGCAGTGCCGAGTCGAACTCGCCGGCGCGTTCGAGTGAGTTTCCCTGTTCGATGAACACCAACGCACGCCGATCGGGCGCCGTGCGAGCATCCCGGTTTCGCGCTTTCAAAGTTCGGAACAGGTCCATCTACCCACCTCAAAATTCAGCAATCTTGTCAGGCATCCGGGACGAGTCCGCGCTCCCACATGTCACGCATTGCGTTTTGGAACAATCGCGTGAACGTCGCCGCGTCGAACAGCCGCGACTCCAACGCACGTTGGCGCAGGGCCGAACGCAAACGGGCCAGCGCCTCGAGGTCATTCGCGTGTCGGACCGCCAAGGCCACGTAGTCGTTCTCGTTGCTGGCGACCCAATCTCCGAGGCCGGCACATTTGAGCAGGCTGGCTCCTTGGCGCGCCACCATTGTGGCTCCCGCGAGGGTCAGGGTTGGTACACCCATCCACAGGGCTTCGCAGGTGGTCGTCGCACCGCTGTGCGGGAACGTATCGAGCAAGATGTCGACCTCCGCATGAGCCGCCAAGTATTCAGCGCGTGGGCCCCCGCCGGCGAACCGGACTCTGGCAGTGTCGATACCAGCCGCCGCCAAGCGAACCGTCAGGCGCGCGCGGCAAGCTGCGTCGTTCAGCTGCGCCGACTGCAGCCGGAGGCGCGCATCGGGCACGGCCCGCAGAACTTGTGCCCATAGTTGGAGGACAGCGTCGGTCAGCTTTGTCAGGCGCTGAAAAGAACCGAACGTGATATGTCCGGTGCGCAGGGCCGGCAGGCCCGTGACTTCCGAAACATCGGGGCCCGCCGGCGGCGTGAAGCACAGCCGTGTGTCGGGAAGGTACCAGATCGTTTCGGTGAAATGCGCGTGGTGCTCGGGCGGTACCGAAATCGGGTCTGCCAGCAGGTAGTCCATCGTCGGCAGTCCGGTGCTGGCCCAATACCCCAGCCAGCTCACCTGCACCGGTGCGGGCCGTCGCGCGAACAGCGGCAGCCGGTTGTCGGCGGTGTGACCCGACAGGTCGACCAACACGTCGATGCCGTCGGATTCGATTTGCCGTGCAGCGGCTGCGTCACCCAAGGTCGATATGTCGCGCCACGCGCAGAAGCGCCCCTCGAGTCGCGCGGTCAGATCGTCGTGGCTGGCGTGATTGCTGTAGGCGATGGGTTCCATGCCGAGACTGTCCCAGTGCGCCAAGACGTTCTCGAGGAAGTAACCAACAGGGTGGCTGCGCAGGTCGCCCGAAACGAATCCGATTCGCAATCGTCGCGGCGGCCCGGCGATTTCGGCGTTCGGGGCGCGGCGTCGCGACAGTGGGAGTGATGCGGTTTGCGCCGTCAGTATCTGACCGTACGAGCGTGCTTCGGTCAGATAGTCGTCGGGAGAGCACCGCGCGTCGCACGACAGGGCTATCAGCAGATTGCTGCGAGCGTGGTGCATCGACGGATCGATCGCCAGTGCTGCGCGGGCCGCAGCGGCGGCGCCCTCGAAGTCGGCTAAGTTCAGCAGCGCCGGAGCCATGTTGCTGTACACCGCGGCGTAATCGGGCTGGATTGCCAACGCCTGCCTGTAGCTGGCCAAGGCCTCGTCGAAGGCCATCTCGTGCGCTTGGATATTGCCCAGAAAGTAGTGAAGGTCCGCGAACCTTGGCTCAATTCCGAGCCCGGCACGGAGGATTGACTTGGCCCGCGCATGGTCCCCGATTTCATGCAACGCCCGGCCGAGATCACGATAGCCCATCAGCAGATCCGGCTTCAGGTGGATAGCCCGCTCCAGATGGTGGATCGCTGATGGGTGCGCGCGCTGCGCGAGCAAGACGCGGGCCATCAAATAGTGAGCGTCGTGAGACTCCGGCGACAGTGCGAGTGCCCGACGCAGTGGCGCCAACGCCTCTTGGACCAAGCCTCGTTCAATGAGCGTGAATGCCAAGTTGACATGGGCAGCGACGCGCCGCGGGTCGGACTCGGCGGCCAAGCGAAACTGCTCGCAGGCCTCATCCAGCAGGTCACGGTCAAGCAGTGCGTTGCCCGCGTCGACGTGGGCGGAGGCTGCATCGATCGAGTCGCCCGTTGCGCCGCCAACGCTCGGTCCAGCGCTTCTTCTCAGCAGGCGCGCAAGCCAAGTCATTGCCAAGCGCCCGGGAACGTGCCGAACTGCCCCACAGATATCACGCAAATTCCCAAAACGTTGCCACCAACCTTCGCCGGCCGGAAAAAACGCTTGTCGATCAGAGCCCGAGAGTTTTCCTCTGCTCGTCGGTGGGCTCGGATTTGAACGCCAGAGCCCTGATCTCGAATCCGCCCTTGGAGGCCGAGACGATGGTGTGGGCGAAGCCGGCACGCTCAAGTGCCGAGGTCAGAGACTTGACGGTGAATCCGCGCTTGTGCGCATAGAAGTCGACACCTGAACGTTCAATCTCCGCGCCCCAGCCATAAATGACATCGTGGACCGAGATCGGCCCTGCCGGCGACGTGTACAGGACATCATCGATGTCCATGCCGTTCGACACCATCGCTTCAAGGACCGCGCTCATATCGGGTACGCGCGCTTCGACGAATCCCGCCGGCTTCAGGACATGTCGGAAACCGCGCAACACGGTGTCGCAGTCATGACGATAGTAGTGCTCGAGATTGTGCGAACAGTAGATGGCATCGAACTGCATCGGATCGAGCGTAGCCAGCTTGCGCGCATCGAGTACGACATCGACGTCAGGTCCCGCCGCGATGTCCAGTAGCAGGTGCAGCCAGCCTGCGTAGTGTGACGGCAAGGCGATCTGCTTGCTTGCACCGCCGACATTGAGAACGCAAGGGGCAGAATCGCCGCCATCCCCGGGCGCTTCCGCAGCCAACTCTGCGGGGTCGCGACGCAGCATGGCACTCTTGATTAATCTCGTCAGATTCATTGTTTGCGCAAATTCCGGGAAGAGTGGAGGTGGCAAGGTGCTTGGATCACATCCGCAGCATCAACCACTCGGTCAGTTCGTCCACGTACTGCGCGTCGTACCCATTGTCGCGTAGCTGCCACTTGAACGCGTTTCCGAGTTTTGCCTTCTTGTAGACGTTGAGTGCCCGGCCGGCCTTGAACTGCTGCACTTGCAGGTCGATCTTCTTCAGTGTCTCCTGCGTCTTGGCGGCAAACTTCTTCGTGCTGAACGGTGATTCGAACGGCACTCGTTCGACATAGAACTCGGCAATCGATTTGCCGAATGCCTGCTCTTCCTTTGCATCAAACCATTTCAACATTTTGATCCCTGAAGGGCTCCGTGCGAATGCCGAGAAGCCTTGTAGTTCAAGCCGCCCACATCTTACTTGTTCGGCCGCGGTCTTCGACATGCCATGAGCCCCGCCGTATGGTGTGATGACAACGCGAGGCATCGGGCAGAATCCGCCGGATGACCACCCCAAAAGTGCAGCAGACGAGCACTGCTCTCGCTGCCAAAGGCTGGCCGCTGGTGGCGGGTGCAGCGTTCACGCTCCCGACTCTCCTCGCCTTCAACCTCCCGCCGTCCGCCACCTTCCTGAACCAAGCCGCCGCGCTGATCGGCTGGGGCGCTTGGCTGGTCGCCTTGGCGGCCTCGGTGGGCGCCCCTGCCGATGCGGGCTCCGCGTCTCGCGGCCTGACCTGCGTGCGGGCAGCACTCGCGCTGCTGCTGCTCGCCGCGCTCGTCGCGCCGCTGTGGGCGGGGCAGCCGTGGTCGCTCGCGCTGTCGGCCGCGGCAATGCTCGGCGCGGCCGGGCTCGCGGCGCAGGTGGCCGCGCAGGTCTCCCGCAGCGGCCTCGCGCTCCCGGCCTTCCGCGCCTTCTGCATCGGCCTGGTGGTCGCCGGCGTGCTGTGCAGCGCGGTCGGCATCGTGCAGGTGTTCGCGCCCGGCTGGGCCGACGGCAACTGGATCGCGCGCAGCACCCTCGAGGGCCGCGCGGTCGGCAACATGCGCCAGCCGAATCACCTGAGCAGCCTGCTGCTGTGGGCGATCGTCGCGGCGGTCTGGCTCGGCGAGGCGCGCGTGCTGCGGCGCGGTAGCGGCGCGCTGCTGGCGCTGCTGTTCGTCTTCGTCGTCGTGCTGACGGGCTCGCGCACCGGCGCGCTGAGCATGCTGCTGCTGGCGGCCTGGGGCGCGCTCGACCGGCGCCCGTCGCGCCCGGCGCGCGCGCTGCTGATCGCCGCGCCGCTGCTGTACGGCGCCTGCTGGCTCGCCACCGGCGCGTGGGCCGACGCGACCCACCATGTCTTCGGCGGCGAGACGCGCTTCTCGACGCAGGGCGATGTGTCGAGTTCGCGACTCGGCATCTGGGCCAACACGCTGACGCTGATCCGCCTGCACCCGTGGGCCGGGGTCGGCTTCGGCGAGTTCAATTTCGCGTGGACGCTGACGCCGTTCCCGGGCCGGCCGGTCGCGTTCTTCGACCACACGCACAACATCGTGCTGCAGTTCCTGGTCGAGCTCGGCCTGCCGCTCGGGTTGACGGTGCTGGCGCTGCTGCTCGCCGCGCTCTGGCTCGCGCTGCGCGGTGCGCTGCCCGCGCGTGCCGCGCCGGGCGCGGCGTCCGATCAACGAACAGCGCCGGGCGCGGCGCTGCTGCGCCCGGCCGCCTTCATGGTCGTGCTGCTGATCCTGCTGCACAGCCTGCTCGAGTACCCGCTGTGGTACGCCTACTTTCTGCTGCCGGCGGCGTTCGCGTTCGGCCTGTGCCTGGCGGCGCCGGCCAGCGCTGCGCCCGCGGCTGGCCGGCCGGCGGCCGATGCGGCCCGGCGTCCGCTGGTGATCGGCGCGCTGGTGCTGATGCTGGGCGGCGTCGGCGCGGTGCTCGACTACCTGCGCGTGGTCGTGATCTTTGCGCCGTTCGACAACGCGGCGCCGCTCGCGCAGCGCATCGTCGATGGCCGCAACAGCGTGTTCTTCGCCCACCATGCCGATTACGCGGCCGCCACCACCACCGATCGCCCGGCCGACGTGATGCCGGCGTTCCTGCGCGCGCCGCACTACCTGCTCGATTCGCGTCTGCTGCAGGCGTGGGCCAAGGCGCTCGACGAGGCGGGTGACACCGAGCACGCGCGCTACCTCGCGCAACGCCTGCGCGAATTCCACAACGAACAGTCGGTGCCGTTCTTCGCGCCCTGCGAGGCGCCGCCGGCGGCGGGCACGGCGCTGCCGTTCCAGTGCGTGGCGCCGACGAAAGACTTCCGGTTCGAGGACTTCCGCTAGCTCACCCCGCCACCCAATCGCCCGACTTCCCGCCGTGCTTCTCCAGCACGCGGATCTCGCCCATCACCATGCCGCGGTCGGCGGCCTTGCACATGTCGTAGACGGTGAGCAGGCCGATCTGCACCGCGGTCAGCGCCTCCATCTCGACGCCGGTGCGCCCGAGCGTCTCGACCTGCGCGGTGCAGCGCACGCTGTTCGCGGCCGCATCGATCTCGAACTCGACCGCGACGCGCGTGATCGGCAGCGGGTGGCACAGCGGGATCAGCTCGGCGGTGCGCTTGGCCGCCTGGATCGCCGCGATGCGCGCGACGCCAATCACGTCGCCCTTCCTCGCGCTGCCGCTTGCGATCAGCGCGAGCGTGGACTGCAGCATGCGAATCGTGCCGCTGGCGCGCGCGATGCGGTGCGTTTCGGCCTTGGCCGAGACATCGACCATGTGCGCCTGGCCCTGCGCGTCGAAATGCGTCAGCGGCGACGAGGCCGACGCGGGCGGCAGCGGTGTTGAACTCATGGCGCGAAACATCCTCGAAACGTTTGTGCGGCATGATAGCCACGCCCGTTTCATCGCCCTTGTGAAGACTCCTCAGAAACACCTGCCCCGACTGTTGTGGCGGCTCATCGCGCTCGGCGTGGCGCTCGCGCTGCTGTTGCCAAGCGCGCTGGCGCCGGCGTGGGCGCAGAACCAGTTGCCCGCATTGGGCGACCCGTCGGGCGAAGACTTCAGCGTCGCGACCGAGCACAAGCTCGGCGCCGAGATCATGCGCGAAATCCGCGCCGACCCCGACTACCTCGACGACCCGGTGCTGCTCGAATACCTGCAGTCGCTGTGGCAGCCGCTGGTCGCGCAGGCGCGGGCGCGCGGCAACATCACCGCCGACATCGACCAGCGCCTGGCTTGGGAACCCTTTCTCGTGCGCGACAAGGAGGTCAACGCGTTCGCGCTGCCGGGCGGTTATGTCGGCATCAACCTCGGGCTGATCGCGATGACGGTGACGCGCGACGAGCTCGCCTCGGTGCTCGCGCACGAGATGTCGCACATCACGCAGCGCCACATCGCGCGCAGCATCGGCAACTCCAAGCGCCAATCGCTGCTGAGCCTCGCGGGCATGCTCGCCGGGCTGGTGGTTGCGAGCCAGGCCGGCAACAGCAGCGTCGATGCAGCCCAGGCGGCGGTGATCGGCGCGCAGGCGCTGGCGGTGCAGGGCCAGCTCAACTTCTCGCGCGACATGGAGCGCGAGGCCGATCGCGTCGGCTGGCAGGTGATGACCGGCGCCGGTTTCTCGGCCGGCGGCATGGCCTCGATGTTCGAGAAGATGGAGCAATCGTCGCGTCTGAACGATGCCGGCGGCTACCCGTATCTGCGCAGCCACCCGCTGACGACCGAGCGCATCGGCGAGGCGCGCTCGCGCATGGGCGCCGGCGGCGCGGCGCCGGGCGCGCCGTCTGCCAGCACGCTCGAACACACGACCGCGCAGGCCCGTGCGCGCGTGATGATGGACGCGCGCTTCGACGCGCTGCGCCGCTGGCAGGCGCTCGACGGCGACCGCGTCGCCGCGACCGTGCCCGAGAAGCTGCTCAGCGCGTATTCGAGCGCACTCGCGTCGACGCTGTTGCGCGACTGGGCACGCGCCGATGCGTCGATCGCGGTGGCGCTGGGCCTCGTGCGCGGCTCGCCTTCGAGCAAAGACGCGCGTGCCGAGCGCGCGGTGGTGCTTCTCAACGTGCAATCGCTGCTGGCGCGCGGCGACCTGACCCGCGCCACGGCCGCGCTCGAACCGTACAAGGCCGACGGCTCGCGCCCGACGCTGCTGCTGGCGACCCAGGCCACGCTCGCCGCGGCGCCGCCCGTCGCGCCCGACAGCGTCGCGCTGAAGCAGCGTGCCGAGCTGCTGCGCACCTGGGTCGCGACGCGGCCGCGCGACGCGCTCGCCTGGACCGCGCTCAGCCAGGTCGAGGAGCGCTTGGGCCAGCCGCTGCGGGCGCTGCGCGCCGATGCCGAATCGCGCGTTGCGCTCGGCGATCTGACCGGCGCGGTCGACCGGTTGCAGGCCGGCCAGCGCCGCGCGCGCAGCGGTGGCGCGGTCGACTTCATCGACGTCTCGGTGATCGACGCGCGGCTGCGCGATGTCGAGGCCCAGGTGAAGCAGCGCAAGGCCGACGAGAAGTCGCTGAAGTAGCGGTTCGCGCGCGGTCCTGCTCGTAGACTTCCCGGCACATCGCGCCGTGCGCGAATCCGGGAGGCTGGAAGATGCTGCGATCAATCGTCGGGGCCGCCGCCGCGGCGGGGTTGGCGTTCGTCGTCGGCGTGGCGCAAGCCGCCACGATCGCCAGCGTCAGCCCGCAGGGCGAGGTCGCACAGGTGCGGCAAATCACGGTGAAGTTTTCGGAAGCCGTGGTCGCGTTCGGCGACCTGCGGCTGCCCGACCCGCTCGCGCTGAGCTGCCAGGGCGCGGCGCCGGCCGGCGCGGGCCGCTGGGCCAACGACCGCGTCTGGCTGTACGACTTCCGCGAGCCGCTGCCGCCCGGGACGCGTTGCACGTTAAAGGCGCGGCCCGAGTGGAAGCCGCGGGTCGGCGTGCTCACCGGCCGCACCGAATTCAGCTTCAACACCGGCGGCCCGGCCGTCGTCTCGACCCAACCGTACGACGGCGGGCAGATCGCCGAAGACCAGTATTTCCTGCTGCGCCTGAACGGCCCGGCGGTCGAGAGCACGGTGGTCGCGAACGCCTGGTGCGAGGTCGAAGGCATCGGCGAGCGCATCGGCGTGAACGTGATCGGCGGCGCGGCGCGGGCCGCGCTGCTGAAGGCGCGCGGCATCGACAAGAAGGCGCAGATCGAGCGTGCGCTGATCCTGGCCTGCAAGCGCCCGCTGCCGCCTGCGGCCGCGGTGCGGCTGGTGTGGGGCAAGGGCATCGGCGGTGTGGCCAACCCGAAGATCACGACGACGATCGAACAGCGTTTTCGCTTCACGGTGCGGCCGGCGTTCACGGCCGAGTTCAGCTGCGAGCGCGAGAACGCGAACGCGCCGTGTTTGCCGATCCGGCCGATGAGCGTGCGCTTCTCGGCGCCGGTGGCGCGCGACCTCGCCGCGAAGCTGCGGCTCAAGCCGTCGTCGGGCAGTGCGCTCGCGCCGGTGTTCGACAAGGACGACAAGGCGGTCGAAGTCAGCGAGATCAGGTTTCCGATGCCGCTGCCGGAGAAGGCCGGCTTCACGATCGAGCTGCCGAACGGGTTGAAGGACAACGCCGAGCGCCTGCTCTCGAACGCCTCGATGTTCCCGCTCAAGGTCGCGACCGGCGACGCGCCGCCGATCGCGAAGTTCGCCGCCGCGCCGTTCGGTGTCGTCGAGCTCGGCGACCCGCTCGTGCCGGTGACCTTGCGTCACGTGCAGGGCGACCTGCGGCCCGCGGCCCCGGGCGGCCAAGTGCGCGTGAAGTCACTGAAGACCGACGCCGACATCCTCGCTTGGTACAACCGCCTGAAGCTGTACGACCAGCGCGAGCTCAGCGCCAAAGAGATCGGCCTGCCCGAATCGCAGTGGTTCACGTTCGAGAACGACACCGATTCGAAAGGCAAGGCGATCAGGCGCAAAACCGAGCGTGTTTTTGCGTCGCGCGAGCTGTCGCTGCTCAACAAGGACGCGGCGGCGAAGCGACTCGATCTGCCGCAACTCAATGGCGGCGACCCGCGCCCGTTCGAGGTCGTCGGCATTCCGATCGACGAGCCGGGCTACCACGTCGTCGAGATCGAATCCGCGCGGCTGGGCCAGTCGCTGCTCGACAAGCGCGCGCCGATGTTCGTGCGCACCGGCGTGCTCGTCACCAACCTCGGCGTGCACTTCAAGCTCGGGCGCGAGAACAGCCTCGTCTGGGTCACCACGCTCGATCGGGGCAAGCCGGTCGACGGGGCCGAGATCGCGGTCAACGATTGCACCGGCAAGAAGCTCTGGTCGGGCAAGACCGACGCGAACGGCCTCGCGAAAGTCGCGCAGGCGATCGATTCCGAGGTCGAGGGTTGCCCGTCGGAGTCGGGGCTGTTCGTCACGGCCCGCAAGCCGGATGCGAAAGGCGTCGTCGACACCGCGTTCGTGTTCACCAGCTGGCAGAAGGGCATCGAGTCCTGGCGTTTCAACCTGCCGACCGGGCGCGGCGCCGAGCCCGATGTGCGCGCCGCGACCGTGTTCGACCGCACGCTGTTCCGTGCCGGCGAAACCGTCTCGATGAAGCACTTCGTGCGCTTCGAAACCTCGACCGGGTTGGCGAACGCGAAGCCCGACGACTTGCCGACACGGATGAAGATCGTCCATCAAGGCACGGGCCAGGAGGTCGTGCAGCCGCTCAAATGGAACAGCGTGCGCAGTGCGAGCGCGAGCTGGTCGATCCCGCCGGCGGCGAAGCTGGGCGTTTACAACGTCGTGCTTGAACGCGAGAGTGGAAGCGACAAGGGTGGCGAGAAGCGGCGACGCGAGTGGACGAGTGGCGACTTTCGCGTCGAGGAGTTCCGCCTGCCGCTGGTCGACGCGCGCGTCAGCGGCCCGAAGGCGGTGGCGGTCGCGCCTTCGGCCCTGCCGATTGCGGTGCAGCTGAACTATTTTTCCGGCGGCCCGATGGCGCAGCAGCCGGCGCGCGCATCGGCGCTGCTGAAGAGCCGGTCGACGCGCTTCAACGGCTACGACGAGTTCTCGTTCGAGCCACCGCGCGAGCCGAACAAGGCACAAGGCAACAGTGGCGACGACGAAGACACCGAGACGCCGCCGGAAGCGCGCGACGGCCAACTCGTCGCCGACAAGCTCGCGCTGACGACCGACAAGAACGGCGCCGCGAGCTTCACGCTGAAAGACCTGCCACCGGTGACCCGGCCGAGCGAGATCACCGCCGAGGTGACGTACAACGACCCGAACGGCGAGGTGCAGACGACGTCGACGACGATTCCGCTGTGGCCGAGCGCGACGGTGCTCGGCATCAAGACCGGCGCGTGGGCGAGCCGCCGCGGCAAGGTCAAGTTCACCGCGCTCGCGCTCGACACGAACGGCTTGCCCGTCAAGGGCCAGCGCATCGAGGTGCACGGCCGCCTGAGCCAGACGATCAGCACGCGCAAGCGCATGGTCGGCGGCTTCTACGCGTACGACAACCGCAGCGACGTGAAAGACCTCGGCGCGCTGTGCAGCGGTGCGAGCGACGACCGGGGCCTGCTGCTGTGCGAGGCCGAACTGAACACCGCCGGCCAGGTCGAGCTGATCGCCAGCGCGAAGGATGCGGCCGGCCACCCGGTGCAGGCTGCAGCGAGCGTGTGGGTGACGAAGCAGGGTGAACTCTGGTTCGCGCAAGACAACGACGATCGCATCGACGTGCTGCCCGAGAAAACGCGCTACGAACCCGGCGAGACCGCAACGCTGCAGGTGCGCATGCCGTTCCGCGAAGCGACGGCGCTGGTCGCGGTCGAACGCGAAGGGGTCATCGACACGCGCGTCGTCACCTTGCGCGGCGACGACCCGACCATCGCGTTGAAGATCGAGCCGGGCTGGGGCCCGAACGTGTACGTCAGCGTGCTCGCGCTGCGCGGCCGCATCCGCGATGTGCCGTGGTACTCGTTCTTCACCTGGGGCTGGAAGGAGCCGATGAACTGGGTGCGCTCGTTCTGGTACGAAGGGCGCGAGTACCAGGCGCCGACCGCGATGGTCGATCTGTCGAAGCCGGCGTTCAAGCTCGGCGTCGCGGCGCTGAGCGTCGGCATCAAGGCGCACGAGTTGCACGTCACCGTGGCGACCGACAAGTCGCAGTACGCGGTGCGTCAGAAGGCGATCGCGAAAGTGAAGGTTGCGTTCGCCGGCAAGCCGCTGGCCGGTGCCGAGCTCGCGTTCGCGGCGGTCGACGAAGGCCTGCTCGCGCTGCGCAACAACGATTCGTGGGACTTGCTGAACACGCTGATCCAGCAGCGTTCCTGGGGCGTCGAGACCAGCACCGCGCAGAGCGAGATCATCGGCCGGCGCCACTACGGCCGCAAGGCGGTCGCGGCCGGTGGCGGCGGCGGGCGCGGCGCCACGCGCGAGCTGTTCGACACGCTGCTGATGTGGAAGGCGAACGTGGTGCTCGACGCGAACGGCGAGGCGACGATCGAGGTGCCGTTGAACGATTCGCTGACCAGCTTCAAGCTCGTCGCGATCGCTGACTACACCAACGCGGCGGGCACCCAGCAGTTCGGTACCGGCAGCGCGAGCATCCGCGTCACGCAAGACCTGCAGATGCTCGCCGGCCTGCCGCCGCTGGTGCGCGAGGGCGACCAGTTCGGCGCGATGCTCACGCTGCGCAACACGACGGCGCGCGCGATGACCGTGCATGCGACGCTGCAGGGCACGGTGAACTCGGGCACTGCGCCCGACATCGTCCGCACGCCGCTCGGATTGCCGGCGCAGAACGTGGTCGTCGCGGCCGGCGCGGCGAGGGAATTGGTGTGGCCCGTGAACATTCCGGCGGACGCATTCAGCGTCACATGGGAAGCAGGCGCCGACGAGCAGGGCGGTGAGAAGTCCAGGGACCGCATCATGGTCACGCAGTTGGTATCGCCAGCCGTGCCGGTGCGCGTGCTGCAGGCCACGCTGCAGCAACTCGAAGGCACGCTGACCTTGCCGATCGCTGCGCCCGCCGATGCGTTGCCCGAGACGGGGAAGGAATCCACAAGAGCGCGCGGCGGCATCCTGATCGCGGTGCAGCCCAAACTCAGCGGCGCGCTGCCCGGCATGCGGCGCTACTTCGAGACCTACCCGTTCATCTGCCTCGAACAGAAGACCTCGAAGGCGGTCGGCCTGAAAGACGCGAAGCTGTGGGCGGCGGTCGCGAACGCGCTGCCGACCTATCTCGACAGCGACGGCCTCGCGAGTTACTTCCCGCCGCGCGTCGAAGACGGCCCGCGTGGCAGCGACCGCTTGACCGCCTACGTGCTCGCGGCGACCAACGAAGCCGGCTTCGCGCTGCCCGACGCGGCACGCGACGCGATGCTCGGCGGGCTGACTGCCTTCGTCGAAGGCCGCATCGAGCGCAGGTTCTGGTCGCCGAAGGCGGATCTGGATGTGCGCAAGCTCGCCGCGATCGAGGCGCTGTCGCGCTACGGCCGCGCGAACCCGAAGATGCTCGGTTCGATCAACCTCGTGCCCAACACCTGGCCGACTGCGGCGGTGATCGACTGGCTGCGCATCCTGCGCCAGATCGACGGCATTCCCAACGCGCTGAGGCGCCTGGACGAAGCGAACCAGATCCTGCGCAGCCGCCTCACGTACGCCGGCACCACGCTGAAGTTCAGCAACGAGCAGGACGACTTCTGGTGGTGGCTGATGGACAGCGCCGACGCGAACGCGGCGCGGCTGATTCTCGCGGTGCTGGACGACCCGGCGTGGAAAGACGACATCCCCCGCATGGTCGTCGGTGCGCTGTCGCGGCAGCGCGCCGGCGCGTGGCTGACGACGACCGCGAACCTCTGGGGTTCGCTCGCGCTCGACAAGTTCTCGGCGAAGTTCGAGTCGACCAAGGTGGCTGGCAGGACGAACGCCTTGCTCGCCGACAAGTCCGGGTCGATCGACTGGGCCGTGAAGCCGGCCGGTGGTTCGATGATGCTGGCGTGGCCCAGCGCACCGGGGCCGTTGAACGTCGCGCAAGACGGCAGCGGCAGGCCGTGGCTCACGGTGCAGAGCCTCGCGGCGATTCCGTTGAAGGCGCCACTGCGTGCCGGCTACAGCGTCACGCGCAGCATCAGCGCCGTCGAGCAAAAGGATGTCTCAAAGGGCAAGACCGGTCAGTGGTCGCGCGGTGACGTGATCCGTGTGCGCATCGAGGTCGACGCACAGACCGACATGACCTGGGTCGTGGTCAGCGACCCGGTGCCCGGCGGTGCGGCGATTCTGGGCTCGGGCCTGGGCCGGGATTCGTCGATTGCCACGGGCACCGAGAAGCGCAGCACGGCGGCGTGGCCGGCTTACACGGAGCGCGGCTTCGAGGCCTTCCGCAGCTATTACGAGTACCTGCCGAAGGGCAAGCACGTGATCGAGTACAGCGTGCGGCTGAACAACCCCGGCAAGTTCGCGCTGCCGCCGACACGGGTCGAGGCGATGTATGCGCCGGAGACCTTCGGCGAGCTGCCGAACGCGATGGTCGAGGTCGCGCCGTGATGCGGCTGCGCACAGTGGGCGCGCTTGCGTTGCTGTGCGCAGCGACTGTCGCATCGTTGGCACACGCGGCGCTGCCGACCTTCGCCGAGGTGCGTGCCGCGCACAAGCCCTCCGACATCACGCTGACCGATCGCCACGGCGTGACCATCCAGACGCTGCGCGTCGACAAGCAGGTGCGCCGCCTGGCGTGGGTGCCGCTGGTCGACATGTCACCGGCGCTGCTGCAAGCGATCGTGCTCAGCGAGGACAAGCGCTTCTACGAGCACAGCGGCGTCGACTGGAGCGCGGTCGCGAAGAGCGCGTGGGGCAATGTGTGGAATACGAAGACGCGCGGCGCGTCGACCTTGACGATGCAGCTCGCCGGCCTGATCGACGACGGCTTGGCGCGGCCGGGCGGCGGGCGCAGCGTCGGCCGGAAGATCGGCCAAGCGATCACCGCAACAAGGCTGGAGGCGAGCTGGAAGAAGAGCGAGATTCTCGAGGCGTATCTGAACTCGGTCGCGTTCCGCGGCGAACTCGTCGGCATCGACGCGCTGAGCCTGACGCTGTTCGGCAAACACCCGGGCGGGCTCGACGCGCAAGAGGCTGCGGTGGCCGCCGCGCTGCTGCGCGGGCCGAACGCGAATGCGGAGACGGTCGCAACGCGCGCGTGCGGCGTGCTGCAACTGCAACAGGCGCCGTGCGTGGGTGTCGCTGCGTTGACGGCAACCTCGCTCGCGCGCCGAGGCGGCATGCCGCTGGTCGAGCAACTCGCGCCGCACTTCGCGCGCCAGGTGATCGCGGCCGACGGCGCGGCGGTGCAGCGCAGCACGCTCGATGCGGGTCTGCAACGCGTCGCGCTCGCCGCGCTGCGCCGCCAGCTCGGTGAACTCAACGGCCGCCATGTCGAAGACGGCGCGCTGGTCGTGCTCGACAACGCGAGCGGCGAGGTGCGCGCGTGGGTCGGTTCGAGTGGTGATTTGTCGGGTGCCGCTCAAGTCGACGGCGTGCTCGCGCGGCGCCAGCCGGGCTCAACGCTGAAGCCCTTCGTCTACGAACTCGCGTTCGAGAACAAGCTGATCACGCCGGCGAGCCTGATCGACGATTCGCCGGCGCAGCTCGCCACCACGAACGGTCTGTACCTGCCGCAGAACTACGACCACGACTTCAAGGGCTGGGTCAGCGCCCGCACTGCGCTCGGCGCGAGCCTGAACGTGCCGGCGGTGCGGGTCGGCGCGATGCTCGGGCCGGATGCACTGGTCGAGCGTTTCAACGCCCTCGGTCTGGCCTTGCCGAAGCCCGGCGGCTTCTACGGCAACTCGCTCGCGCTCGGCAGCGCCGATGTGAGCCTGCTCGCGTTGACGAACGCGTACCGCGCGTTCGCGAACGGTGGGCTGTTCGCGCCGGTCACGTTGCGCGGCGCATCACCGAAGCCGGTGCGCGTCGCCGATGCGGCCGCCGTGTTCCTCGCCACCGACATCCTCGCCGACAACAACGCTCGCGTGCGCAGCTTCGGCCTGAACAGCCTGTTGGCGACGCGCGGCTTCGCGGCGGTGAAGACCGGCACCAGCAAGGACATGCGCGACAACTGGTGCGTCGGCTTCACCGACCGCTACACGGTCGGCGTCTGGGTCGGCAACGCGAGCGGCGCGCCGATGCACGGCGTCAGCGGCGTGAGCGGCGCGGCGCCGGTGTGGCAGACGCTGGTCGCGTATCTGCACGCCGGGCAGCCGTCACGCGCGCCGCGCGCGCCGGCCGGCGTGGCCCGCGCGCAGGTGTCGTTCGAGATGCAGCGCGAGCCATCGCGCGACGAGTTCTTCGTCGCCGGCACCGAGCAGGCGCTGCTGCGTGCGAGCGCGCCACTCGGCGGGGCGCAGCGCTTCGGCATCACCAGCCCGCGCGACGGCAGCATTTTCGCGATCGACCCCGACATGCCGCCCACCGCGCAGCGCATCACCTTCGAGGGCGAGCACGGCGTGTGGGTCCTCGATGGCAAGCGGCTCGGGACGTCGGCGAAGTTGACCTGGGCGCCATGGCCCGGGCGTCACGAGCTGACGTTGCGAGGACGCGATGGCGAGGCCATCGAAACCGTGCGCTTCGAGGTGCGCGGCGCCGGCGTCAAGACGCCGCAGGCGCCTCAGCCGCGGGCGAAGACCCGCTCCATCGCGACGTCGATGACCATCCCGCACAGGCTGTAGAGCAGCGAGCCGATCAACGCGGCGACGAAGCCGGCGACCTGGAAGCCGTCGAGCATCGACGCGGCGAAATAGAACATCAGCGCGTTGATCACGAACAGGA
>JAZJZJ010000092.1:0-6240 GCA_040389925.1 Pseudomonadota bacterium | reverse complement strand
GCCTCGCCGGCAGCGGCATGTTCGTGATCAACCCGCCGTTCACGCTGCACGACGAGTTGCTGAAAGTGCTGCCCTACCTGACCGACACGCTCGGCCAGTACGACGGCGCGAATTACCTGCTGGAGCAGCGCGCGGCCTGAGTGGAGCCCCCGGCGCGGCGTACCGCGCCACCCCCCGAGGGGGTGCGGGGCCCGCTTGGGGCGGCCCGGCGCTGGCCCCGCCGCTCACCTCGGCGGCGGCACGCGCTTCAGGTCACGGAACGCCGCGAACAGCCACGAGCGCATCCCGACGACCAGCGTGTACGGCCGCTTGTGCTCGGGCGCGAGCTTCTGGTCGGCCAGATGCTGCTGTGCGAAATCCTGCCCGACGCGCTGCAGCCGTTCGACGAAGTTCGCGGCCTGCGCGGCGCTGATCTGGCCGTGCACCAGCATCAGCGTTTCGCCCTCGCCGTCGAAGCCGCCGCTGTAGTAATCGGCGGCGACGTGCTCGCGGAAGTAGGCCATCACCGGCCCGTGTGGCCGCCAGCGAAAGCCCTTGGCGACCTTCAACCGGTAGCGGTTCAGCGGTCGCAATTCGATGAAGCCGAGCTTGTCGAGTTGCAACAAGTAGCGCACGCATTCGGCGTCGCTGATCGAGTAGCTCGTGACCATTTGCTCGAAGGTCCACTGGCTCACGCAGCAGATCGCCAGCAGCATCAGCTTGCGGTCGGCCACGACGGCGGTTTCCTGCTCGAGCGTGAGCTCGCGGCGCAGCGGCTGCGCATCGGCGATCTTGCGGGCGAGTTCGGCGAAGTCCATCTTCAGCACGCGCAGCACCTCGTCGATGCGCGACAGCGGCATGTCGCCCTTCGCGAAGATCCGCTTGATGCTCGATTCGGCCATGCCGAGCTGCCCGGCAAGCTCGGCGTAGGTGATGCCGGCGGCCTTCAGTTCGCTCTTCAGCGCGGTGACCAGATCGTGCGTCGTGCTCATCGGCGTCTTCCGTCAAAAAGTACCTTGAGAAGATACCAGAGGGGCAAGCGCTCGCAACCCTCCTTGGGGTGATTGATACCAATCGGCGTGCCGCCGAAGATGAACCCGTGTTCAACCAACCACTCAGAGATCGCACCATGCCAGCCACTGCCATCCGCAAAGACACGAAGGCCTGGAAGCTTCAGGTCTGGGTCTCGTTCGGCCTCGCCGTGCTGCTCTGCGGCTGCGGCCTGGCGTACCTGCCGGGCACGGACCTCGACCGCGCGTTCATGGTGATGGGCTACATGTTCTGCCTCTCGACCGCGTTCGCGCTGGCCAAGTACGTGCGTGACAACGAAGTCCGCGGCTTTGGCAGCAACCGCGACACGCCGATGTGGGGCCTTGTCGTCTGGGGCGGCTTCGCGCTCGCGATGCTGCTGACGGCTTGGGGCCTGTGGCGCATGGACGTGAACCCGACGTACAAGGCGTTCCTCGGCGTCGGCTGGCTGTTCCTGATCTCGACCACCTTCACGCTGGCGAAGACGCTGCGCGATGCGCACGAAGCGCTGATCGCCGAAGCGCGCGCCCAGGGCATGGCGATGCGCGACAGCGGCGACGCACGCTGAGCTTCGGCCTTCACCGCATGTTCACTTGCAGGAGCATTCTCATGAATACGCAAACCTTTCGCCGCCGCCTTGTTTCCGCCACGGTGGCGGCGCTGCTGACGATCAACCTTGCCGCCGCGCGGGCGCAGTCCGAAGCCTCGGCCGCGAGCGCACTGTCGGCGCTGCCGATCGCGATCTCGGTCGCCGCACCGGTGATGATTCTGTCGGCCGGCGTCACGCTGACGGTCGTCGCGGTCGACGTCTCGGCGACCGGCGCGGTCTGGGTCCTGGAGCGTGCCTCCGACGGCGCGCGCGCCAGCGTGAGGCTCGGGGCGCAGGCGGCTGGCGGGCTCTCGGTCGTGGCCGGCACGGCGGTCGTCGTGACCGCCGTCAGCACCGGCTGGGTGCTCTCGACCGCGAGCCGCGCGATCGCCTTCATCCCGAACGAAATCGGCGCGGCGCTGCTCTACAACGAGCGGGTGACGCGGTGAATCGCGCGCCGCGTCGAGCGATGCTGGTCGCGGCGGCGCTGGCGACGGCGAGCCTTGCCGCGCACGCCGGCCGCAGCTGTGAAGACAAGCCGCCGGCCGTCGACGCGATCGCGCGTTCGATGGCGCTGGCCGAGCGTGCCGCCAAGGCACTCGACCAGAGCGGCGCGCAAGTCGTCGTCATCGCGCGCATGGGTCAGAACCTGAGCGAATACAACATCCGCTACTCGCACCTCGGCCTCGCGTACCGCGACGGCGCCACTTGGCGCATCGTCCACAAGCTGAACCAGTGCGGCAGCGCGCACGCTGCGGTGTATCGCCAGGGCCTCGGCGAGTTCTTCCTCGACGACCTGTACCAGTACGAAGCCGCGGTCGTGATCCCGAAGCCCGACGTGCAGGCGAAGCTCTTGCCGGCGCTCAAGGACAACGCCCGCCTCGCGCAGCTCAACACGCCCGCGTACAGCATGGTCGCGTACCCGTGGGCGACGACTTACCAGCAGTCGAACCAGTGGGCGATCGAGACCTTCGCGATGACGCAGGAGCCGGCCGCGCAGACGCGCCTTCTCTACACAAGAGCCGACGCCCAGGCCTGGCTGCAGCTGCAGGGCTACCAGCCGACCACGCTGCACATCTCGGCGCTGAAGCGCCTCGGCGGGCGCATGACGGCCGCCAACATCGCGTTCGACGATCACCCGAACGAGAAGCGATTCA
This sequence comes from Pseudomonadota bacterium, assembly GCA_040389925.1. Taxonomy (GTDB): domain Bacteria; phylum Pseudomonadota; class Gammaproteobacteria; order Burkholderiales; family Burkholderiaceae_C; genus LMDS01. The sequence goes on along the minus strand of JAZJZJ010000092.1, from coordinate 3,486 downwards.
GCGATCGCATCGAAACCGTCACGGTCGACTCGGTGTTCGCATGGTTGAACCGCAGCGGCCTGGGTGGGCCGGTGCAGGTGATCCGTTAGATTCCGCCTGCGCTCAAACAAACCGCAAGGGACCCGATGAACCCGAACGAGCACGCCCACCCGAATCAGTTCGCGTTGTTGAAGCAGCGCCGCTTCGCGCCTTTTTTCTGGACCCAGTTCCTCGGCGCCGGCAACGACAACCTGTTCAAGTTCGCGTTCACGGTGATGATCACCTACCAGTTGCAGGTCGGCTGGCTGCCGGCGAGCATGGCCGGGCTGGTGATCGGCGCGCTGTTCATCCTGCCGTTCCTGCTGTTCTCGGCCACGGCCGGCCAGGCGACCGACAAGTACGACAAGACGGCCGTGATCCGCTTCGTCAAGAACCTCGAGATCGCGATCATGGCGCTCGCGGCCTTCGGCTTCTGGACCACCAATGTCTACGTGCTGCTCGCCTGCGTGTTGCTGATGGGCTTGCACTCGACGATCTTCGGCCCGGTCAAGTTCGCGTACCTGCCGCAGCACCTGAACGAGCGCGAGCTGACCGGCGGCAACGGCATGGTCGAGATGGGCACTTTCGTCGCGATCCTGCTCGGCCAGGTCGCGGGCGGCTTGCTGGTGGCGATCCCCGAGGTCGGCCGGCACTACGTGGCGATCGGCTGCGTCGCGGTCGCGCTGCTCGGGCGACTGACGGCGCAGGGCGTGCCGCCGTCGCCGAGCAGCGACCCGGCGCTGCGCATCAACTGGAACCCGGTCACCGAGACCTGGCACAACCTGATGCTGGCGCGCCAGAACATCGTCGTGTTTCGCTCGCTGCTGGGCATCTCGTGGATGTGGTTCTTCGGTGCGGTGTTCCTGTCGCTGTTCCCGGCGTTCGCGAAAGACGTGCTGCACGGCGACGAGCGCGTCGCGTCGCTGCTGCTGGTGGTGTTCTCGATCGGCATCGGCACCGGCTCGCTGCTGTGCGAGATGCTGAGCAAGCGCCATGTCGAGATCGGTCTGGTGCCGCTCGGCGCGATCGGCATGAGCGTGTTCGCGATCGATCTGTACTTCGCGGCGCGTGGCCTCGCGCCCTCGGCGGGTTTCGGCCTGCGCGAGTTCATCGCGCAGCCCGCGCACTGGCGCGTGATGGCCGATCTGGCGCTGCTGTCGCTGTTCGCCGGCCTGTACAGCGTGCCGATGTACGCGCTGATCCAGCTGCGCTCGCAGCCGAGCCATCGCGCACGCATCATCGCGGCCAACAACATCCTGAATGCGCTGTTCATGATCGTCAGTTCGCTGATCGTCGGCGCGCTGCTGGCGGCGAACTTCACGATTCCGCAGGTGTTCCTGATCACCGGGTTGCTGAACGCGGTCGTCGCGTTCTACATCTTCATGCTGGTGCCGGAGTACTTCCTGCGCTTCGTCGCGTTCATCGCCACCCGCTTCGTCTACCGCTTCAAGGTGCGTGGCGACGCGCACATCCCGGCAAGCGGTGCGGCGATCCTGGTGTGCAACCACGTCGCGTTCGTCGATCCGGTGCTGCTGATGGCGGCGAGCCCGCGGCCGATCCGCTTCATCATGGATCACAAGATCTTCGCGATGCCGGTGCTGGGCTGGTTCTTCAGGCTCGCCAAGGCGATCCCGATCGCGCCGCAGCGCGACGACCCGGTCGCCTACGACGCCGCGTTCGCGAAGGCGCGCGAGGTGCTGAACGACGGCGAGCTGCTGTGCATCTTCCCCGAAGGCGCGCTGACCCGCGACGGCGAACTCGGCGAGTTCAAGGGCGGCGTGATGAAGCTGCTCGAATCGAACCCGGTGCCGGTCGTGCCGCTGGCGCTGCAGAACCTCTGGGGCTCGTACTTCTCGCGCAAGGACGGCGCGGCGATGAGCAAGCCGTTTCGGCGTGGCTGGTTCAGTCCGGTCGGGCTGGTCGCGGGCGATGCGGTACCGGCCTCGTCTGTCACGCCGGCGGGTCTTCGCGAAAAAGTGGCCGGCCTTCTGGCATCCTGAGCGCCTTTTGCAGTTCTCGGGGAGTCCACAGGAATGGCCTTGCAGTTGAGCCGCGCCGCCGTCGCGCGCATCGTCCCGTTCGCGGCCTTCATGATCCTGCTGGTCGCACGCGGCGAGGTGCCGGCCGACGGCTCCTGGGGCATCGACCCGCGCTGGGTCTACGGCATCACGGTGCTCGTGGTCGGCGGGCTGCTCGCGTACTTCTGGCGCGAGTACGGCGAGCTGGTCGCGCAGACTTGGCCGTCGCTCGCCGAGATCGCGCTCGCGGTCGGCGTCGGCCTGGTCGTGTTCGCGCTGTGGATTCACCTCGATGCGGCGTGGATGACGATCGGCAGCCCGTCCGCGAGCTTCCTGCCGCTCGACGCGGCCGGCGCGCTGATCTGGCCGCTCGTGATCGTGCGCTGGATCGGCGCCGCGCTGATCGTGCCGGTGATGGAGGAATTGTTCTGGCGCTCGTTCCTGATGCGCTGGATCCAGAGCCCGCAGTTCGAATCGGTCGTGCCGCAGCGGGTTGCGCTGAAGGCGGTCGTGCTGTCGACCTTCGTGTTCGTGCTCGCGCACACGCTGTGGCTCGCGGCGATCGTCGCCGGCCTCGCGTACGCGTGGGCTTACTTGCGCACCGGCAAGCTGTGGGTGCCCATCATTGCGCACGCGGTGACCAACGGCGCGCTCGGCGCGTGGGTTGTGATGACGGGGAAGTGGGCGTTCTGGTGAGCCTCAGGTCGGCGCGGGTTCACGCCCGAGCCGCTCGTACTCCGAGATCACCTGCGCGCCGAACAGCAGCAGCGCCGCCGCGATCTCCAGGCTGAGCAGCACGACGATCGCGGTCGTCAGCGACCCGTAGACCACGCTGACCTGCGACAGCGTCGCGAAGTACCACACCAGCACGTGGCGCGTGATTTCCCACAGCACCGCGGCGGTCACGCCGCCGATCAGCGCGTGGCTGATGCGCAGGCGCCCGACCGGCATCACGAGGTAAACCGACGTCAGCACGAAGACCTCGCCGGCGAAGCCGAGCAGGTACAGCAGCGCGCCCGAAACGCCATGCAGCGACCAGCTGCGGCCGAGGAAGTCGACCCGCTCCTGTCCGATCGCGGTCAGGCTGCCGGCCACCAGCGTGACCAGCAGCATGCCGACGCCGAGCGACAGGATGTACAGGTACGGCAGCAGCGCCGAGACGAGGTAGTGGCGCCTGCGCACGACCATGCGGTGCAGAAAGATCACCGACATCGCGCTCTCCAGCACCGTGAACGCGAGCGAGCTGAAGAACAGCATCGTGATGCCGAGCACCCAGCCGATCAGCTCGCGGTGGTCGAGAAAGTTCGACAGCTCGCGCACGATCGCGCTCGACTGGCCGGGGATCAGCCATTCGAGGTAGCGGCCGAGGGTCGCGAGCAACGCGGCCTGATCGATCACGTGCGACAGCGCGATCACGATCAGGATCAGCAGCGGCACGATCGACAGCAGC
>JAZJZJ010000091.1:0-12893 GCA_040389925.1 Pseudomonadota bacterium | reverse complement strand
GCGCTTCGTAGACTGACTCGCCGCGGCTGTTTGAGCGCAGTGAGCAACGCGAACGTAGCGAGTTCGGCGGCGCGACCTCGGACCGAGCACCGCAGCGCAGTCGATGCGCAGCATCGACTGCCACAGCATGAGCCCCTGTCGGGTGCCGCCTGCCGCGACGCGCCGAGCCCGCGAAGGCATGACGAAGCACACATCATCGTCACACCTTCTTCCGCAACTTCTCACCGAACAACCCGTTCGGCTTGACGACCAGCATGATCAACACGACCACATACGCCGCGATGTCCTTGAACCCCTCGGGCAAATAGAACCCCGACAAGGACTCGACGATCCCGATGATCAACCCGCCGACCAGCGCCCCGGGCAAACTGCCAAACCCGCCGACCACAGCCGCCGGCATCGCCTTCAACCCGATGAAGCCCATGTTCGCGTGCACGAACGTGATCGGCGCGAGCAGCAGCCCGGCGATCGCGGCGACGCCGGCCGCCAGCCCCCACACCAACCCGTTCAGGCGCTTCACCGGGATGCCCATGTAGTACGCGGCGATCTGGTTCTGCGACGCTGCCTGCATCGCGACGCCGACCTTGCTGTACTTGAAGACCGCGTAGAGCACGCCGCTCAACACCACCGTCGCCGCGATGATCACCATCTGCTCGACGTTCAGCACCAGCGTGCCGAGGTTCCAGACTTGGTCCTTGTACGGCACCGGCAGCGTGTGCGTCTCGGTGCCGATGCCCGGCACCATCGTGATCGCGCCGCGCGCGACATAGCCGATGCCGATCGTCAGCATCACGATCGAGAACGCCGGCTGGCCGAGGATCGGCCGGATCACGAGCCGCTCGAGGACGATGCCGAACGCGCCCATCGCCAGCACCGCGGCCGCGAACGCGAGCCAGAACGGGAAGCCGAGCGACGTCATCACGATCAACCCGATGAACGCACCGAGCATCATCAGCTCGCCCTGCGCGAAACTCACGGTCTCGGTCGCCTTGTAGATCAGCACCACGCCGAGCGCGATCAGGCCGTAGATACAGCCCTGCGCGATACCGCTGATGACGATCTGAAGAGCCTGCACCCCGGAGTCTCCAAGTCAGCCTGCTTGCGTTTGCGCGTTGCGGCGATCGCCGCCGCTTGATATTCTCGGCTTGCCAAGCAAGCAGTTGCTTTGTAGCGAAGTCGCTCGATGCGCGTCAGCGTACAAACCCGAAACTCACCCCGAACAGGGCCTCATGCCGGCGAAACCGAAGACCCCCCCATCCGCCCCGGTGAGTTCACCCGACAACCGCCGCGCCGACCTGGTCCGCGTGGCGGCCCGGCTGTTCCGCGAGAAGGGTTTCGACGGCACGACGATCCGCGACATCGCGCACGCGGTCGGCATGCGCTCGGGCAGCCCGTTCTATCATTTCGCGAACAAGCACGAGCTGCTGATGGCGGTGATGGAAGAAGGCCTGCGCCTCGGGCTGGAGCGCACCCAGGGTGCGATCGACACCGCGCTGCCGGCTGCCGAACGCTTCAAGCAACTGGTGCGCACGCACTACGGCATCCTGCACGATACCGGCAGCGATTTCATCCCGGTGATGCTCTACGACTGGCGCTCGCTGCCGGCGCAGTACAAGCGCCGCATCATCGAGCTGAAGGACCGCTACGACGCGATCTGGCAACGCACGCTCGACGAACTGCACGCGCAAGGGCTGCTGCGTGCGGAGCCGAAGCTGGCGCGGCTGATGATCCTCGGCGCAATCAACTTCTCGGCGACCTGGTATCGGGCGAAGCCGAAATCCGCACGCTCGGCGAAGCGGGCCAGTCTCGATGAACTCGCCGCGCAAACGGTGGCGCTGGTGCTGCATCCGGCATGAGCCGCCGGGCCGTTCCCAAGGCGAATACCGCAATGCGAAGCATGGGGGTTGCCTGATGAGCAAGGTTCTCGTCGATCGCGACGGCCCGATCTGGACCGTGACGCTGAACCGGCCGGACGTGCGCAACGCCGTCGACGGCGAGACGGCGCAGCTGCTCGCGCAGGCGTTCCGCGCGTTCGATGCCGATGCCGACGCTTGCGCCGCGATCCTGCAGGGCGCGGGCGGTCAGTTCTGCGCCGGCGCCGATCTGAAGGCGGTGGCCGGCGCCTTCGCTGACGACAACGACCCGACATCACGCGCGAACCCGCTCGACGCCGACATGACCGCCGATGGTCCGATGGGTCCGACGCGGCTGCGCTTGAGCAAGCCGGTGATCGCCGCCGTCGAAGGCCATGCGGTCGCAGGCGGGCTCGAACTCGCGCTCTGGTGCGACCTGCGGGTCGCCGGCAGCACGGCGACGTTCGGCGTCTACTGCCGCCGCTTCGGCGTGCCGCTGATCGACGGCGGCACGGTGCGGCTGCCGCGCCTGATCGGCGAGAGCCGCGCGCTCGACCTGATCCTGACCGGCCGCGCCGTCGCAGCCGACGAGGCGCTGCTACTCGGCCTCGCGAACCGCGTCGTGCCGGCCGGCGAAGCGCTCAGCGCGGCGATCGAGCTGGCGCAGCAGATCGCCGCCTTCCCGCAGCAGTGCCTGCGCAACGACCGTGCGAGCGTCGCGGCGCAGCACGGCTTGCCGCTGCGCGACGCACTCGCGCAAGAATTCGCGCTCGGCTTGCGCACGCTGCAGTCGGGCGAATCGGTCAGCGGCGCACAGCGCTTCGCGAGTGGCGCTGGCCGCCACGGGAAGTTCACGACAGACTGAGGCAAAGGCGATTCAGGCAGATGTCCGAAAACGGCGAGTCTCGGGCGCCGCGCTCACGATAATCGCCCCATGCACTCCGCCACGCTGCTTGACGACACCGCCGCCTACCAGGTCATCACGGCCCGCGACGCGCGCTTCGACGGGCGCCTGTTCGTCGGCGTCACGTCGACCGGCGTCTATTGCCGCCCGATCTGCCGCGTGCGCACGCCGATGCGGAAAAACTGCCGCTTCTTCGAGACGCCGGCGCAGGCCGAGGCCGCCGCGTTCCGACCCTGCATGAAGTGCCGCCCCGAGATCGCGCCCGGCGCCGGCTTGCCGTGGACCGTGATGGACGCCTCGCGCACGCTTGCCCGCCAGGCCGCCGACGCGCTCGACGCGCAGGCGTCGAACGGTCCGGCGCAGGCGTCGAATGGCCCCGCGCAGGCCACGAGCGGTGAGGCGCCGAGCCTCGCGCACGTCGCCGAGCGCCTCGGCGTCAGCGATCGGCACCTGCGCCGCATCTTTCAGACCGAGCAGGGCGTGACGCCGCTGCAATACCTGCAGACGCGTCGCCTGCTGCTCGCCAAGCAGCTGCTGACCGACACGCGCCTGCCGGTCGCGCAGGTCGCGCTCGCGAGCGGCTTCAACAGCCTGCGGCGCTTCAACGCGGCGTTCGCCGAGAACTACCGGATGAGCCCGAGCCGGCTGCGTGGCGAGATCGACGAGGCGACATTCGACAGCGAAGCAGCGATCACCGTGAAGCTCGGCTACCGCGCGCCGTACGACATGACCGCGCTGCTGCGCTTTCTCGCGCAGCGCGCGGTGCCCGAGGTCGAGGTCGTCGCCGAGCAGCGCGTGCGGCGCAGCCTGCGCGCCGGCACGATCGCAGCGGTGGCGGGCTGGGTCGAGGCCGAGTTCTCGGCGACCGCACCGGTGGTGTTGCTGCGCTTCGCGCCCGAGCTGGCGACGGCGAGCGGTCGCGTCGTCGCCGCGGTGCGGCGCTGGCTCGATCTCGACGCGCAACCGCAGGCGATCGACGCCGCACTCGCGAACCTGCCCGGCGCGCCCGGGCTGCGCCTGCCGGGCAGCCTCGATGCGTTCGAGCTTGCGGTGCGTGCGGTGCTCGGCCAGCAGGTCACGGTGGCCGCAGCGCGCACGCTCGCGCGGCGCCTCGTCGAGCGCTTCGGCGAGCCGCTGCGCACGCCGTGGGACGACGTGGTTCGCACGTTCCCGTCGCCTGCCGCGCTCGCCGCCGCGCCGATCGAGCGGATCGCCGAACTCGGCATCATCCGGACCCGCGCCGGCGCGATCCAGGCGATTGCGCAAGCCTGGCCCGAGCTCGCCGCGCTGCTCGCGCCGCGCGCCCGCCCCGAACCGCTGATCGAGCGCCTGTGCGCCCTGCCCGGCATCGGCCCGTGGACGGCGCACTACATCGCGATGCGCGCGCTCGGCTGGCCCGACGCGTTTCCACCGAACGACGTCGCGGTTCTGAAGGCGTGTCGGCAGTTGTTCGACACGACGACGCAGCGCGAGGCCGATCTGCACGCACAAGCCTGGCAACCGTGGCGCGCGTACGCGGTGCTGCGGCTGTGGAATTCGCTGGAGAAGACACCATGAACACAACCACCGATTCGATCGCGCACGCCTGCACCGCACAAGCGACGATCGCCACGCCACTTGGCAAGCTGCTGCTCGCGCGCACCGCGAAGGGCCTCGCTGGCGCGTGGTTCGAAGGCCAGAAGCACCATCCCGAACCGCTCACCGCCGTGCAGCGACCCGACGACGACCTGCTGCGCCGCGCCGCCGATCAGCTGCACGACTACTTCGCCGGCGCGCGTGACGCCTTCGACCTGCCGCTCGACCTGCACGGCACCGCGTTCCAACGCGCGGTGTGGGCGCAACTGCTCGCCATCCCTGCGTCCGGCACGACGAGCTACGGCGCGATCGCGAAGGCGCTGGCCAACGCATCGGCGGTGCGCGCCGTGGGCGGCGCGGTCGGCCGCAACCCGCTCTCGGTGATCGTGCCGTGCCATCGCGTCGTCGGCAGCGACGGTTCGCTGACCGGCTACGCCGGCGGCGTCGAGCGCAAGCGCGCGTTGCTCGAACTCGAACACGCGAGCGCGCTGGCCTGACCACCGGGACCGCGACGTGAAGAACTCCGATCTGGCCGAGCTGCTCGGCCTCGCCGCGCTGTGGGGCGCATCGTTCCTGTTCGTGCGCATGGGCGCGGCCGAATTCGGGCCGGTTGCGCTCGCCGCCATGCGCGTGATCGGCGCCGCGCTGTTCCTGATGCCGCTGCTGGCGCTGCGGGGCGAGCTCGGCGTGCTGCGCTGCCACTGGCGCGCGATCTTCGTCGTCGGCATCACGAACTCGGCGCTGCCGTTCCTGCTGTTCGCGTATGCGGCGCTGTCGATCACCGCCGGCCTGTCGGCGATCTTCAACGCCGCGTCGCCGCTGTTCGGCGCGCTGATCGCGTGGTTGTGGCTGAGAGACAAGCTCACGCCGGCCCGCATCGCCGGCCTGGTGATCGGCTTCGCCGGCGTGCTCTGGCTCGCATGGGACGCGGCCAGCTTCAGGCCCGGGGGCTCGGGCTGGGCGACGCTCGCGTGCATCGCCGCGACGCTGTTCTACGGCTTCTCGGCCAGCCTGACAAAGAAGCACCTGAGCGGCGTGCCGCCGCTGGCCGTGGCGGCCGGCAGTCAGCTCGCGGCGGCGCTGGTGCTCGCGCTGCCGGCCGCACTGTGGTGGCCGAGCGTGGCGCCATCCGGTCAGGCATGGCTCACGACGGTGCTGCTCGCGGTGCTGTGCACCGGTGTCGCCTATCTGCTGTACTTTCGCCTGATCGCCCACATCGGGCCGGCAAACGCGATTGCAGTCACCTTCCTGATCCCGGTGTTCGCGGTCCTGTGGGGCTGGATGCTCCTCGACGAGCGCATCGACGTCTCGATGCTCGCCGGCTGCACGGTCATTCTGCTCGGCACCGGGCTGGCGACCGGCCTGCTGAAGTCGCCGCACGGGCGGCCCGCACGCGCCGGACAGGATTCATGATCCCGAGGGGCCACTGGTACACTGAAAAGCCATGGATTACCCCGGCAACCTGTTCGTCGTCGCCGCTCCCAGCGGCGCTGGCAAGTCGAGCCTGGTGAGCTCGCTGCTGCAGGTCGACTCGCACCTCGTCGTCGCCGTCTCGCACACGACCCGCGCGCCGCGCGGCCAGGAGCGCCAGGACCGCGAGTACCACTTCACCGACGACGCCAGCTTCCGCGCGATGATCGAGCGCGGCGAGTTTTTCGAGTGGGCCGAGGTGCATGGCCACCTGTACGGCACCTCGCGCAGCGCGATCGAGACGCGCATCACCGGCGGCCAGGACGTGGTGCTCGAAATCGACTGGCAGGGCGCGCTGCAGATCAAGAAGCTGTTCCCGAACGCGATCCTGATCTTCATCCTGCCGCCGAGCTGGGACGAGTTGCTGCAACGCTTGCACCGCCGCGGCGAGGACACGCCCGAGGTCATCGCCAAGCGCATGGAGAACGCGCGCATCGAGGTCTCGAAAGCCCGCGAATTCGACTTCGTTATAATCAACGCCTTGTTTGAAACGGCGCTCTTCGATCTGAAGGCGATCGTTCATTCGCAGCGGCTCAAGTACGCTGCCCTGCGAAGAAGCAAGCCTGCTGTCTTTGCGGCGCTCGACCTGAGCTGACTACGCTGCAAACGACAGCTGAACCCCGAAAGAATTCATGGCCCGCATCACCGTCGAAGACTGCCTCACCAAGATTCCGAATCGCTTCCAGCTCGTGCTCGCCGCGACCTACCGCGCGCGCATGCTGAGCCAGGGTCACGCGCCGAAGATCGAGACGAAGAACAAGCCGGGCGTGACCGCGCTGCGCGAAATCGCGGCCGGCGAAGTCGGCATCGAAATGCTGCGCAAGGTTCCCGTCTAAGTCTTCTTGCCGCTGCCTCGCCACGAGGCAGCCCGCGTCGGGTAGCCCCTCACCGACGATTGCGCTCAATCCACGTTAAATTCGGGACATGAGCGCCCGCGCCCCCAACGCCTTGCGAGAACCGGCAGCCCCTGCCGCCGCCGCGGGCAAGCGCGCGGCTTCTGCGAAGCCGCCGCCGGCCGTTACCGACGCTGCCGCCGCGTCGTTCGACGCCCTCACCCACAAGCTCGACTACCTCGACGCCGCCGAGATCAAGCGCGTTCGCGAGGCCTATCGTTTCGCCGACGAAGCCCACCTCGGCCAGTTCCGCGCCAGCGGCGAGCCCTACATCACGCACCCGATCGCGGTCGCCGGCCTGTGTGCCGAATGGCGGCTCGACTCGCAGGCCATCATGGCCGCGCTGATGCACGACGCGATGGAAGACTGCGGCGTGACCAAGATCGAGCTGATCGAGCGCTTCGGCGCGCCGGTCGCCGATCTGGTCGACGGCCTGACCAAGCTCGACAAGCTCCAGTTCTCGACCCGCGAAGAGTCGCAGGCCGAATCGTTCCGCAAGATGCTGCTGGCGATGGCGCGCGATGTGCGCGTGATCCTGATCAAGCTCGCCGACCGCCTGCACAACATGCGCACGATGGACGCGATGGCGCCGCCCAAGCGCACCCGCATCGCCAGCGAGACGCTCGAAATCTACGCGCCGATCGCGCACCGGCTCGGCCTGAACCAGACCTATCGCGAACTGCAGGAGCTGTCGTTCCAGCACCTGCGCCCGTGGCGCCACGCGGCGCTCTCGAAAGCGGTGCAGAAGGCACGCGGCTACCGACGCGACATCGTCGAGCGCATCCAGCACGATGTCGACAAGGCCTTCGTCCAGCACGCGCTGAACGTGCAGGTGTTCGGTCGCGAGAAGACGCTGTTCTCGATCTACAAGAAGATGCGCGAAAAGCACCTGACCTTCGCGCAGGTCAACGACATCTTCGGCTTTCGCATCGTCGTCGGCACGCTGATGGAGTGCTACATGGCGCTCGGCGTGCTGCACCAGCTCTTCAAACCACTCCCCGGCCGCTTCAAGGATTACATCGCGATCCCGAAGGCGAACGGCTACCAGTCGCTGCACACGACGCTGGTGAGCCCGCTGGGCACGGCGGTCGAGTTCCAGATCCGCACCGAGCAGATGCACGCGGTGGCCGAGAAAGGCATCGCGGCCCACTGGCTCTACAAGAGCGGCGGCGCGCAGGTTCAGGAAGCGCAGCGGCTGGGTGCGATGTGGCTGCAGTCGCTGATCGACATCCAGGACGAGACCCACGACGCGAACGAGTTTCTCGAGCACGTCAAGATCGACCTGTTCCCCGATGCGGTCTACGTGTTCACGCCGAAATCCAAGATCCTGGCGCTGCCGCGCGGCGCGACGCCAGTCGACTTCGCGTATGCGATCCACACCGACGTGGGCGACCACATGGTCGCGGCCAAGGTCAACGGCGAGCCGGTGGCTCTGCGCACCGAGCTGCGCAGCGGCGACGTGGTCGAGATCGTCAGCACCGCCGGCGCGCGGCCGAATCCGGCGTGGCTGAACTTCGTGCGCACCGGTCGAGCGCGCTCGAAAATCCGCCACTACCTGAAGAACATGGAGCAGGAGGAGTCGCAAGACCTTGGCGAGAAGATGCTGGCCCAGGCGATGCGCGCCGAAGGCCTGCAACTGCCAGGTCCCCCCGCAGAACAGCCGGCCGACGCCACGCTGTGGCAGCAACTCACCCGCTGGAGCGGCAACAAGACCCGCGACGACTTGTTCACCGACATCGGCCTGGGTCGCAAGATCGCGACCATCGTCGCGAAGCGATTCACGCGCCTGATGGCCGAGCACGGCATCAAGCCCGATGCGCTGACCTTGACGATGGGCCGCTACGCCACCGACGACGCGCCCTCGCAAGGCCTGGTGCTGATCGACGGCAGCGAAGGCGCTTCGGTGCAGCTCGCGCCGTGCTGCCGGCCGATCCCCGGCGACGCGATCGTCGGCTACCTCGGTCGCGGCGAAGGCTTGATGGTGCACACGGTCGAGTGCAGCGTCGGCAAGCGGCTGTTCGAGCGCGACAGCGAGCACTGGATGGGCGTTGACTGGGCCGAGCAGCCGACGCACACGTTCGAGACCGCGGTGACCCTGCTCGTCAACAACGGCAAGGGCGTGCTCGCGCAGGTGGCTCAGGCGGTGAGCGAGGCCGAGGCCGACATCACGCACATCGAGATGGGCAACGAGCCGGCCGCCGAAACCACCGAGCTGCAATTGCTGCTGAGCGTGCGCGACCGCCTGCATCTGGCCGACGTGATGCGCACCCTGAAGCGCTCGCCGGCAGTGCTGCGCGTGGCGCGCGTCAAACCCTAGTCGGGCTTGACACCGGGTGCCGGATAGCGCACCCCGGTCACCTCGATCTGCTCCAGCCCGCCCGGCGTCATCAGCTGCACCTCGTCACCGATGCGCGTTTTCAGCAGCGCCCGCGCGATTGGCGAGATCCAGCTGATCTCGCCGTGCAGGTTATCGACCTCGTCGACGCCCTTGATCGTGACCGTGCGTTCTTCATCGCGCTGGTTCACGTAGGTCACGGTCGCACCGAAGAAGACCTGGTCGCCGCCGTGATGCACCGACGGATCGGCGACCTCGGCGATGTCGAGCCGCTTGGTCAGAAAGCGGATGCGCCGGTCGATTTCGCGCAGGCGCTTCTTGCCGTAGAGGTAATCGCCGTTCTCCGAACGGTCGCCGTTCTTCGCCGCCCACGAGACGATCTCGACGATCTTCGGCCGCTCCACATCGAGCAATTCCAGCAACTCGGCGCGCAGCCGCGCGTAGCCGGCCGGCGTCAGGTAGTTCTTCGTGCCGGCGGGCAAGGCCGGCGGCGCGATATCGTCGTCATCGTCGTCGCCGGTGCTGTCGGACTCGCGCGTGAAAGCCTTGCTCATCGTGAACGCATCAGATCGCCAGCAAGCCGCGCCACGCAGCGATGAACGCACGCGCGTTCGCACCGACCTCGGCCGCGCCCATGCCCGGCTTGTAGAGCGCCGAACCGAGCCCGAACCCGTCGGCACCCGCCGCGCGGTAGGCGGCCATGCCGGACGGCGTGACCCCGCCGACCGGCAGCAGCAGCGTGTCGGCGCTGAGCACCGCGCGCAGCGCTTTGACGACTGCCGGCGTGATCAGCTCGGCCGGGAACAGTTTGAGCCCGTGTGCGCCGGCCGCCAACGCAGCGAACGCCTCGGTGGCCGTGGCCACGCCGGGCAGGCAGACCATGCCGAGTTGCACCGCGGCGCGCACGACCTCGGCATCGCAGTTCGGCGACACGATCAGTTGCCCGCCCGCCGCGTGCACGTCGCGCACCTGCTGCGCCGTCAGCACGGTGCCGGCGCCGACGAGCGCGCCGGGAAACGCAGCCGCAAGCATCTCGATGCTCTTCAACGGCTGCGGCGAGTTCAGCGGCACCTCGATCAGGCGCCAGCCCACGCCCGCCAGGGCGTGCCCGATCGCGAGCGCCTCGGTGGGCTGCAAGCCACGCAGGATCGCCACCAGCGGCAGCGCGGCCATGGCATCGGCGAATCGATCGGTCGGGTTCATGCGCGGATTGTGCGTGCGATGTCGTGCAGGCCGCGCCAGCCGGCTTGCGCCCCCACCGTGTCGGCGCGCACGCCGAGCGACGCGAGCGCGCGCTCGTAGCGCAAGGTCAGCACCGCAGCGCCGATCACAATCACATGCGCGTCGGCGTGCAGCGCGCGCTCGCGCAGCTCTTCGCCGATCACCAGGCCCGACAGGTAGCTTGGGCGCTGCGCGGGCGGCATGCGGTCGAACAACGCCAGCGTGCGCACGCTGAACGCCGACTGCAGCAGGCCCGGGCTGTGCATCGCGTGGGCCACACCGGTATCGAACGCATCGCCGTGAAACGCGCCGTCGTCGGCCGGCAAGGTGCGCGCGAGGATCGAATGCTGGCGCAGCAGCGCATAGAACTCGCCGGTCATCGCGGTCGAGAAATCGCGAATGCAGCCCGCTTCGACACGCACCCACTTGCTGTGCGTGCCGGGCAGCACCAGCGTGCCGCTGTCGATGCCGAGCAGGTTCAATGCGCCGAAGACCTGCGTCTCTTCGCCGCGCATCACATCGGGAACGCCGTCATGTTCGCAACTGAGGCCGGGCACGATGGCGATGCGCCCGGGTTCGACCCATGCGAGCTGCCTCGACAGCTCGGCCGCGCCGGCCGGGCAGGCGCCATAGGGCGCCTCGACCCAGCCCTGCTGGCTGCCAGCCATGCCGGCGACCAGGCACAGCGCATCCGGCGCGCTCATCCAGTCGCCGAACAACGCGTCGAACACCGCCGAAAACTCGCCCGGCGGCACGGTCAGGATGCCGCGCGCGAACGCGCGCTCTTCGATCACCGTGCCGTCATCGGCCAGCCGCGCCCCGCGCAGCGACGATGTGCCCCAGTCGATCGCAACCAGCGGCCGATTCACGTCAGTGGTTGTGGTTACGGCCGGCACTGCGTGCCCTCACATGGCTGCGCCATATAAGCCTGCACCGCAATCATCGAGCGCTGCGCGTTCAGTGATTGTCGCGCGGCACGAACGCACCGCGTTTGCCAACCAGGAAGTCCAGATCCACACCCTGATCCGCCTGCAGCACCGTGTCGACGTACAGCTTCCAGTAGCCGCTCGCGAGCGGCGGCGCGGGCTTCTTCCATTCCGACAGGCGCTGCGCCAGTTCGGCATCGCTGATGTGCAGATGCAGCTTGCGTGCGGGCACGTTGAGCTCGATCAGGTCGCCGTTCTGCACGACCGCCAGCGGCCCGCCGGCCGCGGCCTCGGGCGCGGTGTGCAGCACGACGGTGCCGTAGGCGGTGCCGCTCATGCGGCCGTCGCTGATGCGCACCATGTCGGTGATGCCCTTGCGCAGCACCTTCGGTGGCAGCGGCATGTTGCCGACCTCGGCCATGCCGGGGTAGCCCTTCGGGCCGCAGTTTTTCAGCACCATCACGCAGGTCTCGTCGATGTCGAGGTCCTCGTCGTCGATGCGCTTGTGGAAGTCTTCGATGTCTTCGAACACCACCGCCCGGCCGGTATGCACCATCAGCTCGGGGGTGGCCGCGCTCGGCTTGATGACCGCGCCGCGCGGCGCCAGGTTGCCGCGCAGGATCGCGATACCGGCCTTCTCCTTGAACGGCGCATCGAGCGTCTTGATGACCTCGGTGTTGAAGTTCTGCGCGCTCTCGATGTTCTCGCCGACGGTCTTGCCGCTGCTCGTGATCTGGCCGAGGTGCAGGTGCTGCGCGATCTCCTTCATCACGACCGGCAGCCCGCCGGCGTAGCAGAAGTCCTCCATCAGGTACTTGCCTGAAGGTTGCAGGTTGACCAGGCACGGCAGCTCACTCGCGAGCTTGTCGAAATCGTCGATCGACAGCTCGACGCCGACGCGCCGCGCCATCGCGACGAGGTGAATCACCGCATTCGTCGAACCACCGATCGCGGCCAGCGTCTTGATCGCGTTCTCGAACGCCTCGCGCGTGATCACCTGCGACAGCTTCAGGTCTTCGTGCACCATCTCGACGATGCGCCGGCCCGCGTTGCGCGCCAGCACGTTGCGCCGGCCATCGACCGCCGGATACGCGGCGTTGCCCGGCAGCCCGATGCCCAATGCCTCGACCATGCTGGCCATCGTCGAGGCCGTGCCCATCGTCATGCAGTGGCCGTGGCTGCGGTGCATGCAGCTTTCGGCATCGAAGAAGTCGGCGAGCTTCAGCGTGCCGGCCCGCACCTGCTCGCTCATGCTCCACACGCCGGTGCCCGAGCCGAGCTCCTGGCCGCGCCACTTGCCGTTCAGCATCGGCCCGCCGCTGACACCGATCGTCGGCAGGTCGACGCTGGCCGCGCCCATCACCAGCGACGGCGTGGTCTTGTCGCAGCCCATCAGCAGCACGACGCCGTCGATCGGATTGCCGCGGATGCTCTCCTCGACGTCCATCGACGCGAGGTTGCGGTACAGCATCGCGGTCGGCCGCAGCAGCGTCTCGCCGAGCGACATGACCGGGAACTCGAGCGGAAAGCCGCCGGCCTCGTAGACGCCGATCTTGACCTGCTCAGCCAGCGTGCGGAAATGCGAGTTGCACGGCGTCAGCTCGCTGAAGGTGTTGCAGATGCCGATCACCGGCCGACCGTCGAACTGGTCGTGCGGCACGCCCTTGCCCTTGACCCAGCTGCGGTACGCGAAGCCGTCGCGGTCCTGGCGGCCGA
>JAZJZJ010000090.1:0-2356 GCA_040389925.1 Pseudomonadota bacterium | reverse complement strand
GCACAAGTCGGTGTTCATCGGCGAGATCAAGGCCGACGGCCAGTTCAACGTGGTGTGGAAGACGCCGGGGCCGGTCAAGGCCCAGCCGTGGAGCCCGTACATCCCCGAGAACAAGGGCAAGAAGGACGAGCCCGAAAAGACCGTGGTCGCGGCCAAGAAGTAAGGGCTGCCTGATGACGCGCCGCCTGCTGTTGTGGTTGAGTGTCGTGCTGGGCGCCGGGCTGTTCGCCGGCACTGCCACGGCGCTCACCTCGCAGCAGGCGCGCGCGCTCGTCGCCGGCGAGGCCGAGTCGCGCATCGCTGCGCTGAACGCGGTCCTGGCCGGCGCCGATGACAAGACGGTCGCGCTGATCCAGGCGATGTCGGACGACGCGGTCAAGTTCACCGACAGCGCCGTCTTCGTGATGAAGGACGACAAGGGCTTTGACCCGGTCACCGGCGCCGAGCTGCCCGTGCCCGAAGCGGCCGAAGACGTCATCAACAACAACCAGATGCGCAGCGAGCTCGATGCGGCGCTGGCATCGATCAAACTCTTTTCGGCCGACACCGGCGTGCGCGCCGACGCGGTCAAGACGCTGGCGAGCGAGCCCGACGAGGCCAAGCTGCCCATCGTCGAGACCGCCTGGGCGGCCGAGCAGGTGCCGGCCATCAAGGCCGCGCTCGCCGCGTTGCGCGCCGCGATGCTGCTCGGCAGCGCGGATGCCGCCAAGCGCCTGGAGGCCGCGAAGTCGCTCGGCGCGACCGGCACGCCGGCCACCAAGACCCTGCTGCTCGACCGCCAGAAGGTCGAGACCGACGCCGCCGTGAAAGGCGCGATCATCGGCTCGCTCGACCAGATCGAAGGGCGCCTGGCGTGGGGCGAACGCCTCGGCGTGATTTTCACCGGCGTCAGCCTCGGTTCGATCCTGTTGCTGGTGGCGCTCGGCCTGGCGATCACTTACGGCCTGATGGGCGTGATCAACATGGCGCATGGCGAGCTGATGATGATCGGCGCGTACGCGACCTACGTGATCCAGAACGTTTTCAAGGCGTACTTGCCGGGGCTGTTCGACTGGTACGTGCTGCTCGCGATCCCGGCGTCGTTTCTCGCCGCCGCGGGGGTCGGCGCAGTGATGGAGCGCACGGTGATCCGCTTTCTCTACGGCCGGCCATTGGAGACGCTGCTCGCGACCTGGGGCATCAGCCTGGTGCTGCAGCAGGGCGTGCGCACGCTGTTCGGTGCGCAGAACGTGCCGGTCGAGAACCCGGCCTGGCTCTCGGGCGGCATCGACGTGATGAGCAATTTGACGCTGCCGTTCAACCGCATCGCGATCATCGCGTTTGCGGTGCTGGTGCTGCTCGGCGTTGCGCTAATGATCGCACGCACGCGGCTGGGCCTGTTCGTGCGCGGGGTGACGCAGAACCGCAAGATGGCGGCGTGCATGGGCGTCAACACCGCGCGCATCGACACGTATGCGTTCGCGCTCGGCTCCGGCATTGCCGGGCTCGCGGGTTGTGCGCTGTCGCAGGTCGGCAATGTCGGGCCTGATCTGGGGCAGGGCTACATCGTCGACTCGTTCATGGTCGTCGTGCTCGGCGGTGTCGGCCAGCTCGCCGGCACGGTCTACGCCGCGATGGGCTTGGGCGTGCTGAACAAGCTGCTCGAAGGCTGGCAGGGCGCGGTGCTCGCGAAGATCATGGTGCTCGTCTTCATCGTGATCTTCATCCAGAAGCGGCCGCAAGGCATCTTCGCGATGAAGGGGCGGAGCGCCGAAGCATGAGTGCCGTGTTGTCGTCTCCGATCCCGATCGCGGCGCCACCGCGCGGTCTGTTGACCGGCAAAGCCTGGGGCGGCGTGCTCGCTGCGATCGTCGTCGTCGCGGTGTTGGTGCCGATCCTGAATCTGGTCGTGCCCGCGGGCAGCGCGTTCCACCTCTCCGAGTACGCGGTGCAGTTGATCGCGAAGATCATGTGCTACGCGATTTGCGCGCTCGCGATGGACCTGATCTGGGGCTACACCGGCATCCTGTCGCTTGGCCACGGCGTGTTCTTCGCGCTCGGCGGCTATGCGATGGGCATGTACCTGATGCGCCAGATCGGCCGCGACGGCAACTACCAAAGCGATTTGCCCGACTTCATGGTGTTCCTGAACTGGAAGGAACTGCCGTGGACCTGGGCGCTCAGCGATTCGTTCGTCGCGACGCTGTTCCTCGTCGTGCTCGTGCCCGGTCTGCTTGCTTTCGTGTTCGGCTTCTTCGCGTTCCGCTCGCGCATCAAGGGTGTGTACTTCTCGATCATCACGCAGGCGATGACCTTCGCGATGATGCTGCTGTTCTTCCGCAACGAGACCGGCTTCGGCGGCAACAACGGCTTCACC
>JAZJZJ010000089.1:0-72797 GCA_040389925.1 Pseudomonadota bacterium | reverse complement strand
AGCAGCGGATTGAAAATCCGCGTGTCGGTGGTTCGATTCCGCCCCAGGCCACCAGTCGTGCAAGCCCTTGATTCTTAACGGAGTCGAGGGCTTTTGTGCTTCTGGGGCGACGCTAACCGCTTGGTTTGGTACACCAAGCAGGTACACCGTGGCATTCTTCAGGCTCCAACTCTCGACGGCTCAATCGATCCGTCGCAGGTCGTTCATGGCGCAACCATTTCGGCATCCAGACAGCGGAATCTTCTACATGAGGCGCAAGGTGCCGGCGGAGCTTCTGGCGGCCTTGGGGCGCGAATTCAAGCGTTCCTTGAGGACGATGGACCCGGCCGTCGCCAAGGCTCGCCGTTGGCCTATTCACGCATCATCACCACGATGCCGTTGACCCGCAAGGAATTATTCGGAACGGCTCGCTCAAATGGGGCGGGACATTGCGACGTTTCGGCCATCCACGGACGAAGCGCGGCTTCGGCTACCAACTGCGCCAGTTCGACGAGATGCTGCGCGCGAACGGCTTGGTCACGCGCGCCGTCGTCGACGACCGCATGGCGGAAGACGCGGTGCGCGGCGAGTTGATCGCCGCGCTGAACCGACCCGACGCGTATGCCGTCAGCAACTTCCGGCGCGAAGCAGTCGGGCGGAAGGGCGGCGGCCACATCTCGCCGCTCGGTGCGTACGACGCGGCTTCGGATTCGTTCCTCGCGCTCGGCGTGAATCCGGCGGCGGCGAGTTGGGTGTGGATGCCGGCGACGACTGTCGTGCGTGGGATGTGGACCTTCGACACGGTCGAGAACCGCGGCTACGTGATCGCGTCCGTGCGCTGGCTTGCTGTTCTCGACCGGGAGGTCGGCGCGGGATCAGGCCGGTGCGAGCGCGTGAGGAGACGTCCGCGCGAAGCGTCGGGTCGCCGTGAAGTCGACGTGAAGCCGCGCCCGCCGGCGCGCTCAGCGTGACTCCGATTCCTCGATGAAGCTCTCGAGCAGCTTCTTCAACTGGCTCGTCTTGCGCGGCCCCAACGCCTCTTCGATGCTGTCGTGATGCGCATCGACACGCTTCTTCAAGCGCCGCACCGTCTCGAGCCCGAGGTCGCTGATGTAGACCAGCACCTTGCGGTTGTCGTTGGCATCGGCGGCACGTTGGACCAGGCCACGGCTGACGAGCTTGTCGATGTTCTTGGTCAGCGCCGGGTGGTTGAGCAGCACCTGCTCGGCGAGGTCGCCCATCGAGCGGCCGAGTTCGTCGGAGAGCACCTGCAGGATGCGCCAGTGCTCCTCGTTGACCTCTTCGGCGGCGATCGATTGCGCCAAACCGATTCGCATGCGCCGGTTGGCGGAGGCCAGCAGGTAGGCGAGGTACTTGGAGATGTCCGGCGAAACTTCCGAGTCAGGCATGACAGATGCTGTGATGATGCGACTGTTGCATTCTACGCAAAATAGCTTTCCTCGGAAAGTAAATTGGTGCGGGCATGCGCGAAGGCAGTTCACTCCGCACCGACTTGGTGCCTCGCCGAGGCCTCCATGCTGTCAACACTCGAACGTCCGAACCGTCCGTCTCATCGCGCCCCCGGCCAGGGCGGTCGCGGCGAGCTCAGCATCGCGCTGTGCGTGCCGCTCGGCGGCACAGCCGGCATCTGGGGGCCTTCGGCGCTGGCGTCGGCGCGGCTGGCGGTGGCCGAGCTGAACCGCGGTTCGGGCATGGCCGGGCAGAGCTGCCGGCTGCTCACGGTCAATGCCGCCGACGACGCGCCCGACATCGAGGCCACGCTGACCGACCTGATCGTCTCCGGCGATGTCGATGCGCTGATCGGCATGCACACGAGCGCGGTGCGCCAGCGCATCCTGCGGGTCGTCGGCGGCCAGATCCCGTTCGTCTACACGCCGCTCTACGAAGGCGGCGAGGCCACGCCGCAGGTCTTCGCGATCGGTGAAACCACGGAGCGGCAATTGCGCCCGGCGATCCGCTGGCTCGGCCGGCACCGGCGACCGAAGCGCTGGTTCGCGGTCGGCAACGATTACGTCTGGCCGCGCGTCTCGCACCGCATGGCGCGCGAGTACATCGCCGAGGCGGGCGCCACGATGGTCGGCGACAGCTATGTGCCGATCGGCACGGTCGACTTCTCCGAGGTGCTCGATCGCCTGCGCCAGACGCGGGCCGATGCGGTGCTGATCTCGCTCGTCGGGCAGGACGCGGTCGAGTTCAACCGGGCCTTCGGCCGGGCCGGTCTGTCGCGCTCGGTGCTACGACTGTCGCCTGCGGTCGGCGAGAACGAGCTGCTCGGCATCGGCGCCGATCATTCCGAAGACCTGTTCGTCGCCTGCGGGTATTTCGCCTCGCTCGACACCGACGCCAACCTCGCCTTCAAGGAGCGCTACCGCGCGCACTTCGGCGAGCGCGCACCCACGCTCAACACCTTCGGCCAATCGACCTACGAGGGCGTGCACTTTCTCGCCGAACTGCTCGCGCAGGCGCACCGCTCGCCGCTCGGCTGGCAGCGCATGGGCCAGGCGCCGCTCACCTACGCGAGCGCCCGCGAGGCCAGCTACGACGGACCTGGCACGAGTTGCACGCCGATCTACCTGGCGCGCGCCGAGGGCAACACGTTCCGGGTCATCACACGTCTTTGACGAAAATTGTTGCGAGGTGACGCAAACCGGCAAATGCTTTCCAAGGCAAAGAAAAAGCTTGACTTGGAAAATATGTGACCACAGAATGAGTCCGCATCGACGCGCCAGATCAGCCCGACACCGTCGATCGATCGCTGCCCAGCAGCACTCATTTCGCGAGGAACCACATGGCCATCAAACGTCCGACCCTCGACCAGTTGCAGAATGTCGCACTCGGTCTCGGCATCCATCTCTCCGAGGCCCAGGCCAGCGTCTACAACACGCTGCTGCAAGCCAACTTCGACGCCTACGACGCCGTCGATGCGATGCCCGACTACGTGCCCACGGTCAGCTACGCGCGCACCCCCGGCTACCGTCCCTCGGGTGAAGAGAACAAGTACGGCGCCTGGTACGTGAAGACCACGATCAAGGGCGCCTCGAGCGGCCTGCTCAAGGGCAAGACGGTCGTGCTGAAGGACAACGTCTGCCTCGCCGGCGTGCCGATGATGAACGGCGCTTCCACGCTCGAAGGCTACGTGCCGAACGTCGACGCCACGGTCGTGACCCGGCTGCTCGATGCCGGCGCCACCATCGTCGGCAAGTCGGTCTGCGAGTACTTCTGCTTCTCCGGCGGTTCGCACACGAGTTCGTCGGGCCCGGTGCACAACCCGCATCGCATGGGCTACTCGGCGGGCGGCTCATCCTCGGGCAGCGCGGCGCTGGTGGCGGCGGGCGAGGTCGATCTCGCGATCGGCGGCGACCAGGGCGGCTCGATCCGCATGCCGGCCTCGTACTGCGGCATCTACGGCATGAAGGCCACGCACGGCCTGGTGCCCTACACCGGCGTGATGCCGATCGAACTGACGATCGACCACACCGGCCCGATGACCAACAACGTCACCGACAACGCGCTGATGCTCGAGGCGATCGCCGGCCCCGACGGCCTGGACCCGCGCCAGCATGCCGGCCAGGTCGCCAAGCCCTACAGCAAGCTGATGAAAGAGGGCAGCGTGCGCGGGATGAAGATCGGCATCGTGCGCGAAGGCTTCGGCTGGCCGCAGTCGATGGCCGAATCGGATGCCAAGGTGCGCAAGGCCGCCGAGGTGTTCACCAAGCTCGGCGCCAAGGTGAGCGAGGTCTCGGTGCCGATGCACGCGGTCGGCCCGGCGATCTGGCTGCCGATCGCCGCCGAGGGCGCGACTCAGCAGATGATGAAGGACAACGGCCACGGCTTCAACTGGAAGGGCTTGTACGTCACCAGCATGGTCGACTTCCACGCCGGCTGGAAGCAGCGCGCCGACGAACTCTCCGAGACGTTGAAGCTGACGATGGTGCTCGGCGAGTACTTCATCAAGCACTACCGAGGCCACTACTACGCGAAGGCGCAAAACCTCGCGCGCCAGCTCACCGCCGCGTACGACGCCACGCTCTCCGACTTCGACCTGCTGCTGATGCCAACCCTGCCGCTCACCGCCACGCCGCTGCCCACGCCTGGCGCGCCAGTCGAGGAGGTGGTCTCGCGCGCGTTCGAGATGCTGCCCAACACCTGCCCGTTCGACGTCACCGGCCACCCGGCGATGAGCATCCCGTGCGGCCTGGTCGACGGCCTGCCGGTCGGGATGATGCTGATCGGCAAGTTCTACGACGAGGCCACGATCTACCGCGCCGCCTACGCCTTCGAGCAGGCCGGCGACTGGAAGGAGATCTGATCCGCGAACGTGGCCCCCGATCCCGCTCCGCCACCTTCGGCACTTGTCTCTTCCCATAAAAACCCAGGAGTTGAACCCCATGGACCGTCGCTCGTTCATCAAGACCTCCGGCGCTGCCTTCGCCGGCACCACCGTCCCGCTCTTCCCGCTGACCGCGCTCGCGGCTGACGAGATGATCATCGGCAGCATCCACGACCTCTCCGGCGGTCTCGACATCTACGGCAAGCCGATGGCCGATTGCATGACGCTCGCGATCGAGGAGCAGAACGCGGCCGGCGGCCTGCTCGGCAAGCAGCTCAAGCTCGCCACCTACGACCCGCAATCGAACATGCAGCTCTAAGCGCAGTTCGCGCAGCAGGCCGCGCTGAAGGACAAGTCGGCGGTCGTGATGGGCGGCATCACCTCGGCCTCGCGCGAGGTGATCCGCCCGGTGCTCGACCGCAGCAAGACACTCTACTTCTACAACACGCAGTACGAGGGCGGCGTCTGCGACCGCAACACCTTCTGCACCGGCGTGACGCCGGCGCAGACGGTCGCCAAGCTCGTGCCCTACGCGATGAAGAAGTGGGGCAAGAAGGTCTACGTGGTCGCGGCCGACTACAACTACGGCCAGATCACCTCGCAGTGGGTGAAGAAGTTCGTGCAGGAGAACGGCGGCTCGATCGCGTCGATCGACTTCTTCCCGCTCGACGTGACCAACTTCGGCCCGACCATCTCGAAGATCGAGGCCGCCAAGCCCGACATGATCGTCTCGGCCCTGGTCGGCGGGGCGCACATCTCGTTCTACCGGCAATGGGCCGCTGCCGGCCTGACGAAGAAGATCCCGCTCGCCTCGACCACCTTCGCGGGCGGCAACGAGCACATCGTGCTGTCCGCGGCCGAGGCTGACGGTTTCCTGATCTCGTACAACTACTTCCAGAACCTCGACACGCCGGAGAACAAGGCCTTCAAGGAGCGCTTCTACAAGCGCTTCGGCAAGGACTACCCCAACATCACCGAGCTCGCGATGGGCACCTACCAGGGCTTCAAGCTCTGGGCCGAGGGCGTGAAGAAGGCCGGCTCGCTGGATCGCATGAAGGTGATCGCCGCGCTCGAATCCGGCATCAGCATCAACGGCCCCAGCGGCAAGGTCACGCTCGACCCCGAGACCCATCACTGCGTGCTGAACGTGAGCATCGCCGAGGTGAAGAACCAGCAGCTCAACATCGTCGAGACCTTCCAGCAGCAGAAGCCGACCGACACCAGCGCGGTCTGCAACCTGAAGAAGAACCCGAACGACAACCAGCAGTACGTCATCAAGGCCTGATGCCGATCCCGCGACCGAAAACCGCCGATCCATGGACCTCGCCCTCGTCATCGTCATCCAGGTGCTGTACGCCGTCGCCAGCCTGGTCATCGTGTCCGCCGGGCTGGCGGTGATCTTCGGGATGATGAAGGTCATCAACCTGGCGCACGGCGAGTTCATGATGCTCGGCGCCTACAGCGTGATCACCGCGATGAAGGTCGGGATCAATCTGTGGGTCGCGATCTTCGTCGTGGCACCGATCGCGGTCGGGATCATCGGCGTGGTGCTGGAGCGCTTGATCATCCGACGTCTCTACGGCCGGATGGTCGACACGATGCTCGCGACCTGGGGGCTCTCGCTGCTGCTGGTCGGCATCGTGACCTCGATCGCCGGCAACACCACGGCCGGCGTCTCGGCGCCGCTCGGCAGCTTCATGATCGGCGCGTATTCGGTCAGCGGCTACACGCTCGTGATCATCGCGGTGGCGGTGGTACTGGCCGCCCTGATCCGCTGGGTGCTTCTGCGCACGCCATGGGGCCTGATCGCCCGCGGCACGATGCAGAAGCCCGACATGGCGAACGCGCTCGGCATCAGCCCGAGCCGCGTCTACTCGGTCACCTTCGCGGTCGGCGCGGCGCTGTCGGGCCTGGCGGGCGGGCTGCTCGCGCCGCTGACCGGTGTGGTGCCGACGATGGGCGGTGCGTTCGTCGCGAAGGCGTTCATCACGGTGATCGGCGGTGGCCCGGCGATCCTCGCCGGCCTCGTCGGTGCGTCAACGCTGTTCGGTGCGATCAACCAGATCGCGACCTTCCTCACCACGCCGGTCTTCGGTGAAGTGGCGTTGCTGCTGGCGGCGATCGTGATGCTCAGGCTGCTGCCGCAAGGCATCACCGGGCGCTTCTTCAAGGGATCGCTGTGAACATCTCGATGGACCGCTTCTCCAAGTCGTGGACGAGCGCAGCGCTGTGCCTGGCGATCGGCATCGCGTTGCTGTTCGGCCTGCCCGGCGTGCTCGACGACTACACGCTGATCGAGGTCACGATCTACGCGGTGATGGCCATCCTGGGCGTGAGTCTCGCGTTCATCTGGGGCTTCGGCGGCATCCTGTGCTTCGGCCAGGCCGCGTTCTTCGGGCTGGGCTCCTACACCTATGCCATCGCCGTGATGAACATGGGCGACAGCACCTATCCGTTCCTGCTCGCGATCGCGCTGCCGGCGTTGTTCGCAGCAATCCTCGGGTATGTGATCTTCTACGGGCGCCTCTCCGACGTATACATGGGCGTGATCACGCTCACCGTCACGCTGATCCTGTTCAACCTGATCAACTCGACGGCCGGCCCCGAGTGGAAGATCGGCACCGCGCCGCTCGGCGGCTTCAACGGCATCCCCGGCATCGCCACGCTCAACATGCCCGGCAACCCCGAAGACGTGTTGAGCCCCAAGGGCATCTTCTACGTCACCTTCACGAGCCTGCTGGTGGTGTACCTCGGGTTGCGCGTGCTGATCTCCTCGAAGATCGGCCGCGTGATCGTCGCCGCGAAGGAGAACGAGCAGCGCGTGCTGCTGCTCGGCTACGACGCGCGCGCCTACAAGCTGTTCTGCTTCACGCTCGGCGGCGCGATCGCCGGCCTCGCGGGCTGCCTGTTCGCGAACTGGGGCGCGTTCACCAGCCCGACCATCTTCGGCCTCGCGCAATCGGCGCAGATCATCATCTGGGTGATCGTCGGCGGCCTGGGCACGCTGGTCGGGCCGATCGTCGGCTGCGTCGCGATCCAGTGGCTCACCACGCAGATCGGCACGCAGCAGGTTTTCAACTCGAACCTCGTGCTCGGCGCGATCCTGGTGGTGTTCGTGCTGTTGGTGCCGCGCGGCATCGTGCCGAGCCTCGGCCTCGTCATCGACTGGGCCGTGCGCAAGCGCCGGAGCGGCGATGCCGCCCGCGCGACCGGCGCCATCGCCGCCCCCATCGTCACCACCCGCACCACGACCGCCGCCCATTCGAACCCGCCCGCATGACTCCCCTGATCGAGACCCGCGACCTCAACGTGCGCTTCGGCGGCGTGCACGCCACGCGCGACGTGAACTTCACGCTCGCCGAGGCCGAGCTGCGCTGCGTGATCGGCCCGAACGGTGCCGGCAAGAGCACCTTCTTCAAGCTGCTGACGGGGCAGGTCAAGCCGACCTCCGGGCAGATCTTCTTCCGCGGTCAGGACATCTCGAACATGCAGCCGCACGATCCCGGTCGGCTGGGCATCGGCATCAAGACGCAGGTGCCGAGCCTGTTCAACGGGTTGACCGTGTGGGAGAACGTGTGGCTCTCGGCGCGCCGCGTCAACAGCAACCAGCAGGCCGATCGCATCACGCGCGAAACGCTCGAACGCGTGGGCATGACGGCCTACCGGGATTCGATCGCCGGGCTGCTCGCGCACGGCATGCGGCAGTGGGTCGAGATCGGCGTCGTGATAGCGGCCGACCCGCCGCTGATCCTGCTCGACGAACCGGCTGCCGGCATGAGCGACGCCGAGGTCGCGCGCACCGCGGAGCTGATCCTCGAGATCAACCGGCAGCACGCGCTGGTGGTGGTCGAGCACGACATGAACTTCATCCGCATGATCGCCCGCAAGGTGACCGTGCTGCACCAGGGCGCGATCATCAAGGAAGACACGCCCGACCGGATCATGAGCGATCCGCTGGTGCAGCAGATCTACCTCGGCAAGAAGCCGCACTGACTTCGCCTGCCCCCTTCCAACGCCTCACCATGCTCAACGTCTCAGGCCTGCACGCCGGCTACGGCGCGATCCCCGTGCTCTACGGCATCTCGCTCGACATCCGCGAAGGCGAATCGGTCGGCATCCTCGGCCACAACGGCATGGGCAAGACCACGCTGCTGCGTACGCTGATCGGGGCCTTGCGGATCGGCTCGGGCCGCGTCGAGTTCGCTGGCGCCGATGTCACCCGCGCCGCGCCGCACGAGCGCGCCAAGCTCGGCATGGCCTATGTGCCGCAGGGCCGCGAGATCTTCCCGACCCTGAGTGCGATGGACAACCTGCGCATGGGCCTGGTCAAGACCGGCGAGCTCAAACGAACCGGCCACACCGACATCATCGATGCACTGCTGCAAGACTTCCCGCGCCTGAAGCCGCTGCTCGAGCGCGCGGGTGGCTCGCTGTCCGGCGGCGAACAGCAGTTGCTCGCGCTCGCCCGAGCGCTGGCCGGCAAGCCTTCGCTGTTGCTGCTCGACGAACCCACCGAGGGCATCCAGCCCTCGATCATCGAAGAGATCGCCGAGACGCTGGCCAAGCTGCGCGACCGCATGAAGCTGACGATCGTGCTGGTCGAACAGAACCTCGAGTTCATCGCCGCGGTCTCGCAGCGTGTGCTCGTCATCAAGCGCGGCCAGCTCGGCGGCGAGATCCCGCGCGAGCACCTGGGCGACCTCAGGATCATGAGCGAATACACCGGCGTGCACGGCTGATTTCCGCCAGGCGCCGCCGCGTCGGCGGCGTGCGCGAACTCACTTTCCAAGACCCACAAACTCCCGGAGGCCCGATGCCCTCGAACGAACTCCACTACCTCGACCTGCTCGAAGCCTCGCGTCTCATCCAGTCGGGCGAACTCAGCGCCGTCGAGGCCACGCGCGCGCAGCTCGAACGCATCGGCCTGCTCGACGATGCGCTGAAGAGCTATGCCCTCGTGATGGCCGATGCAGCGATGGCCGACGCCGCCCGTGCCGATGCCGAGATCAAGGCCGGCCGCGTGCTCGGCCCGCTGCACGGTGTGCCGCTCGCCGTGAAGGACCTGTGCTGGACCGCCGGCGTGCCCACCGCCGCCGGCATGACGCTCTACCGCGACTTCGTGCCGACCGAAGACGGCACCGCCGTGCGCAAGCTGCGCGAGGCCGGCGCTGTGATCCTCGGCAAGCTGCAGATGACCGAAGGCGCCTATGCCGACCACCACCCGTCGGTCACGCCGCCGGTCAACCCGTGGAGCGCCGCGCACTGGCCCGGCGCCTCGTCGAGCGGGTCGGGTGTCGCGACCGCCGCCGGGCTTTGCTACGGCTCGCTCGGCACCGACACTGGCGGGTCGATCCGCTTCCCCTCGGCCGCGAACGGCCTCACCGGGCTGAAGCCGACCTGGGGCCGTGTGAGCCGCCACGGCGCGTTCGAACTCGCCGCCACGCTCGACCACATCGGCCCGATGACACGCAGCGCGGCCGATGCGGCGGCGATGCTCGGAGCGATCGCCGGTGCCGATCCGAAAGACCCGACCGCGAGCCAGCGGCCGGTGCCCGACTACCTCGCCGAGATGCCGAAAGGCCTGCGCGGGCTGCGCGTCGGCGTCGACGCGCACTGGAACCGCGAGGGCGTCGACGCGCCCACGCGCGATGCGATCGCCGCGGCGCTCAAGGTGATCGAAGCCGCCGGTGCCACGCTGGAGCCGGTGACCATCCCCGATGCAGCGCAGGTCACGGCGGACTGGTTCCCGCTGTGCGGCATCGAGACCGCGGTCGCGCACGAGGCGACCTACCCGTCGCGCAAGGGGGAGTACGGCCCGGCGCTGGCCGGCCTGATCGAACTCGGCCTGGCACAGCGCGGGGTCGACTACCAGAAGATCGTGCTGCGCCGCCACGACTACAGCGGCCGCATGGCTGCGGTGTTCGAAAGCGTGGACCTGCTGATCGTGCCGGTCACGAGCATGGCCTCGCCGACGCTCGAGTGGATGTCGCGCTTCGGCGAAGACGCCGAGTTGATGTCCGGCATGCTGCGCCACACCTGCCCGTTCGACATGACCGGCAGCCCGACGATCACGCTGCCCGCCGGCTTCACCGCAGCCGGCACGCCGCTCGCGCTGCAGTTCGTCTCGGCGCATTTCGACGAGGCCGTGCTGGTGCGGGCCGGCTGGGCCTTCCAGCAGGCGACCGACTGGCACCGGCGGCACCCGGCGCTGTGATCGCGCCATGACCGAGCCCTTCGACACGGTCATCGTCGGCGCCGGCTCCGCGGGCTGCGTGCTCGCGAACCGGCTCAGCGCCGATCCCACGCGCCGCGTGATGCTGCTCGAGGCCGGCGGCGCGGCGCCGCCGGCCTCGACCGTGCCCGCGCTGTGGCCCTCGATGCTCGGCAGCGAGGTCGACTGGGGCTTCCACACCGAACCGCAGGCCGGCTGCCAGCGGCGCCGGATGTACTGGCCGCGCGGCAAGATGATCGGCGGCTCGGGTGCGCTGAACGCGATGATCTACATGCGCGGCGTGCCCTCCGACTACGACCGCTGGGAGGCCGCAGGCTGCCCCGGCTGGGGCTGGCGCGATGTCCTCCCGCTGTTCCGCCGTTCCGAGCGCAACCTGCGCTTCGGCAGCACGCCGTGGCACGGCGGCGACGGCGAGTGGGCGATCTCCGACGTGGCCTCGGTCGACCCGGTCGAGCGCCGTTGGCTCGCCGCGGCGCAGGCCGCCGGCTTGCCGGCCAACGACGACTTCAACGGCGCGACGCAAGCCGGCGTCGGGCTGTTCCAGGCGACCATCCAGGGTGGCGAACGGTTCGGCACGGCGCGCGCGTTCCTCGCGCCGGCACAGGCGCGCAAGAACCTGGTCGTGCTGAGCGGCGTCACGGTGCTGCGCATCACCTTCGACGGCGCGCGCGCCAGCGGCATCGACTTTCTCGAGAACGGCCGCCTGCGCCATGTGCCGGCCAGCTCGGAGGTGGTGCTGTGCGCCGGCGCGATCGGGTCGCCCCACCTGCTGCTGCACTCCGGCATCGGGCCGGCCGACGAACTCGCCGCGCTCGGCATCCGCCCGCACCTCGACCTGCCCGGTGTCGGCCTCGGCCTGCAGGACCATGTGAACTGCCCGATCTCCTTCGCGACGAAGGAACGCTTCGGCATCGCGCACGCGACCGCGGCGGAGTCGGCGGCGAACGCCCGCGAATGGGCCGATCACCGCAGCGGCCCGCTCGCGTCGAACCATTCGGCCTGCGGCGGCTTCGCGCGCATCGACCCGAACGCGGCCGATCCCGACCTGCAGCTCTACTGCATCGTCACCGGCCACCGCGACCACGCGCGCTACCGTTCGCCGCTGCCGGGCATCGCGGCGTTCTCGGTGCTGCAGCGGCCGCGCAGCCAAGGCACGCTGAAGCTGCGCAACGCCGACCCGCTCGCCGCACCGGCGATCGATCCGCGCTACTTCAGCGACCCCGGTGACGCCGATCTTTCGGTGCTCGTCGAGGGCATCCGCCTGAACCGCGAGATCCTGCGCCAGTCACCGATCCGCGAGGTGCTCGGCGCCGAGAGCGAACTCAGCGCCGGCGCCACCAGCGACGTTGCGCTGCGCGAGTTCATCCGCGCCCAGTGCACCACCCTCTACCACCCGACCAGCACCTGCCGCATGGGCAGCGACGCGCTCGCGGTGGTCGACCCGATGCTGCGCGTGCGCGGCGCCGAGGGCTTGTTCGTCGCCGATGCGTCGGTCTTCCCGTCGATGGTGTCGGGCAACACGAACGCGCCGGTCGTGATGGTGGCCGAACGCGCTGCGGATTCGATTCGACAAAGCGGCACCTTGCGTGCGCGACAACCGGAGACGACCCCATGAACTGGCTCGACCAATCGATCATGCGCACCCGCGGCCTCGCCAAGGGCCGCACGCCCGACCTGCACCAGCTCACCGAGGCGAAGCAGGGCAAGTATCACTACACCATCGGCCCCTACACCGACCCGGTGCTGCATGTGCGGCCCGGCGACCGCGTGGTGGTCGAGACGCGCGATGCATTCGAGGGCGCCGTGAAGACCGAACAGGACCTGCCTTCACGCGTGCTGAAGATGCCCTTCGTGAACCCGCAGAACGGCCCGATCATGGTCGAGGGCGCCGAGAAGGGCGACGTGATCGCGGTCCACATTGAGACGATGGCGCCGCGTGGCCCGAACCCGCGCGGCACCTGCGCGATGATCCCGCAGTTCGGCGCGCTCAGCGGCACTTCGCTGACCGCGCTGCTCACGCAGGACCTGCCCGAACTCGTGCGCAAGGTCGATGTCGACGAGCAGGGCGTCTACTGGAGCCGGCGCGTCACGCTGCCCTACCGGCCGCACATCGGCACGCTGAGCTGCTCGCCCGAGATCGACTCGATCAACACGCTCACGCCCGACGCGCACGGTGGCAACATGGACCTGCCCGACATGGGCCCAGGCAGCATCACCTACCTGCCGGTGCGCAGCGCCGGCGGGCGCCTGTTCATCGGTGACGCGCACGCCTGCCAGGGCGACGGCGAGGTCTGCGGCACGGCGGTCGAGTACGCGAGCACGACGACGATCGAGGTCGATCTCATCAAGGGCTGGCAGCTCGAATGGCCGTGCCTCGAGAACGAGGCCGTGATCATGGCCATCGGCAGCGCGCGCCCGCTCGAGGACGCGACCCGCATCGCCTACAAGGAACTGATCCTGTGGATGGAGGCCGAGTACGGCTACGACCGCTGGGACGCCTACATGATGCTGAGCCAGTGCGGCCAGGTGCGGCTGGGCAACTTCGTCGACCCGAAATACACGGTCGGCGCGGCGATCAGCAAGAAATACCTGGCGGCCTGAGGCTGCCATCAGCCGGAGGAGCGAACACCATGGATCTGGATCTGAAGGGCGCCAAGGCGCTGGTCACCGGCGGCACCAAGGGCATCGGGCGCGCGATCGTCGAGACGCTCGCGGCCGAGGGCTGCGATGTCGCGTTCTGCGCGCGCAATGCGGATGAAGTCGCGGCGGCCGCCGCGGCGTTCGCAACCCGCGGCACAAAGGTCATCGGCCATGTGCTCAACGTGGCCGATGCGGCGGGCATGGCCGAGTGGGTCGCCGACTCGGCGGCGTCGCTCGGCGGCATCGACATCGTCGTCGCCAACGTCAGCGCGCTCGCGATCCCCGGCGACGAAGCCGGCTGGCAGAGCGGCTTCGCGACCGACATGATGGGTACGGTGCGCTTCGTCAACGCCGCGATGCCGTGGCTGGAGAAGAGCGCGAAGGCGGCGATCGTGACGATCGCCAGCGTCTCGGGCCGCGAGATCGATTTCGCCGCCGGGCCCTACGGCGCGTTCAAGGCCGCGATCGTCCACTACACGCAGGGTCTGGCGTACCACCTGGCCGGCAAGGGCATCCGTGCCAACACCGTGTCGCCGGGCAACACCTACTTCGCCGGTGGCGTCTGGGAGCAGATCGAGCACGGCAACCCCGAACTGTTCAAGCAGGCGCTGGCGATGAACCCGACAGGCCGGATGGGCACGCCACAGGAGATGGCCAACGCGGTCGCGTTTCTCGCGAGTCCGGCCGCGAGCTTCGTTTCGGGCACGAACCTGTTGGTCGATGGCGCGCTGACGAAGGGCGTGCAGCTTTGAACGTCTGGTCGGCACGATGGGCCAGATCGTCGCGTGGGCGCAGCTGCGCAGCGCCGGGCGCGACGGTTCGGCGTCGGCCGACACCCTGATCGACTTCGGTCGACGCCGGAAGTGGCGGACGGCGCTGCTGGACGCCGCGCGAGACTGCGCCGCCCAAGTGACCCGCGACGCCGCCGTCTTCAACGCGGCGTTCGACGACGGCGCGTTCGACGCGCCCCGGCCGGCGCGGCGGCGCTGACGCCAGAGCGCCTCACTCCGCGGCGCAGTCCTTCTTGCACAGGCTGCGGCCGGAGGGGAGAGAGATGCGCAGGAACTCGGCGTTGTCCGATGCCAGCGCGCGCCCGCCGCCGTACGGGAAGTTGTTGTCGTTGGCGACCAGCAGCGTGTGCGGGTTCAGCACCAACACGTTCTCGATCGTGACATAGGGCAGCGTGAAGGTCGTGCTGCCGTCGCCGTTCAGGTCCTGCGGGTCGTCGATGTTCATCAGGTCGACCAGTTCCGTCTTTGTCACCAGGCCGCCGTTGCCGATGCCTTCGATGTCGATCAGGAACAGCTTCTTGAAGGGTGTGCCGCTTGTCGCGGTCCCGCCGTTGCGCTCGATCACGACGAAGCGATGGTCGTCCACCGCCGTCATGTCGCCGATGTTGGTGCCGGCCGCGTCGAGCGGGTACACGTAGTGCACGCCCGTGTACGCCTCGCTTGCGATGTCGAACTCGTCGATGCGCAGTGTCTTGGGCGCATCGCCGGCAACCGTCTTCTCGAGCAGCGTGTACAGCCTTGAGCCCGACTCGTTGATGGCCATGCCCTCGAAGCCGCCGGAGCCGCCCAGGTTTGCCATCACGGCGCCGCGGACCACGTCCCGGTTCTCTGGCGCATAGACGCCGGGCAGCGGGATCGCGCTGAGCAGCACCCGACCCGTGGCATCGGTCTTGACCAGGTACGGGCCGAACTCGTCCCCGAACCAGAAGTTTCCGCGTCGGTCACGGCGCACCGACTCGATGTCGAGGTCCGCGCCGGTGAGAAGCCGCGACGAACGAATCGCGTCGGGTACCGCGGGGTTGGTCGCGACGTTGTAGTAGTTGGCGTAGTCGGCTTGAATCGGCATGCCGATCAGGTGATCCGGGTCGCTCAGCGTGATCCGGCTCTGCGCATCGAAGGCCTCGAGTGGACGACCGGTCTTGAAGTCTGCCGGGGACACGGTGCCGCTACCGCCTTTCTGCGTCCGGAAGTCGATTTTCACGGTGTACATGCGCAGCAGGGCGTCCGCGGAGTTGCTCTGTGCGCCGAAGCCGTTGTCGACCAGAAAATGGAAGGTGTCTGAGCCCGGCGCGCGCAGCACCGCCGAGAATCCCTGCACCGGTTGCTTGCCGATGTACGGTGGGAGGTTGGTGCCGTACGGATTCGGTGCCGCGAACTGGCCGGAAGTCGGGCTATCGGCAAAGGTGGCTGCGGGCATTGCCGCCCAACCCGTCAAGGTCGGACCGGCGGGCTCCTTGGCGAACACGGTGATGCTCGTCAAAGCGGCGATGAAAACGGCGGATAGCGTGTTGAGGGAGCGCATTGATTGACCTTCGTTGAACGGATCGCTGAACGCCGTGCCGGAGGCGCGGCTTTGCGAGCGATTCTTCGCGGCGTTGATGTCGGGCGCGTGACGACACGGCCCCGTAGCGCCTAGATCCTGCTCAACGGCATTCCGGTTCTCACGTCCTCCAAGCTTCCGTCGTCGTTCAGATTGACGTGATGTCCCGTGGCGGCCATCTTGTGAGAATCGATCGTGCGCGCCCAGCGTGGCGGGCCGGATGCCGGCAGTTCTGCGACGAACTCCGTCAGGATGTCGACCGTATGCGTGATCCCGTCGCGGTCGACAACTTGGTAGCTGTCGGTTTTTTCACGCTTCGTTCGGCGCATACAGGGCGTGCTCAAGTGACTGTTGACGAAGGAAGTGAACCCTCTCGAATCGCGGTGCGACAAGGATTCCAACAAGTGTTGTGGCGCTGCATGACGCTCTCATGACGCCCCACCCGAGAAGTTCGCGCAGCAAGCAAGTCGCTACGCGCAAAGGCCAGGCAATCGTTGCCCCATGAAAACGTCTCGAAAACTTCGATGAGCGGTTCGTTCATTGGGGCAACGCAGGTATCTGAACCGAGCTCCCTTGCAGCGGTCGCAGCGAACACGCAATCTTTGTCGAAGTCAATCGTCGGACCTGAGCCCCTTGTCGACTGCCCGCTAGCAGACGGCGGCGAGTGTCCGCTTGTGGCCGGGACCGGGTCAACGCGGGGTCTACGCAAGCTGCCTTCAGTCGACGCTGCCATCGATCCGAGGGTCAGCTTGCTGGCGTCGCTTTGTACTGACGCTGCCGGCCACAACCGGTCGTTCGCGACGGCGCGCGGAAAGCAGACCCTCAAAATGATCTGCCCCTCGCGGGCCGCGCCCAACCGATCAAGGCGACCCTAGGCCACTCTCTGCATGGCGGCTGGCTGTTCACAAGCAGCGAGCACGCCGACAAGGCTCGCCGCCTTGTCGATCAGCACTCGCACGACCTCGGCGCTGTCTTCTGGTTCGTCGGCTACGCAGACCTTCAGTGTCATGACGTCTTGCGCTGCATAGACGTACTCTGCTCGCAGCACGTCGATTCCGCGCGAGGCGTACAGACCCAGGATGCGACAGAGCAAGCCCGCATCACGTTCGATGAGGTAGACCTGCACAAGGTTGCGCGAGGGTGGGGAATGTTGTGGCTTCATCGTTCGATCCAGATCACTGAGGGAGCCAACCGCAGGCAGCGGCAGGCAGCGACATGCGCGTGGGATCGAAGGACGAACGATATGGCCTGCTCGCGTGGCATCGACCCGGCTGACCGGGACGACGCACGCGTACCCGGTCAGCGGGGAATTCGAATCTTCTCGGAGATCCAGACAGGGCTAGGCATGGCGGAAGTCTAGCAGCGGTTCATCTTGAAGGGCGCTCGCACAGGGCCGCAGCCGACTCCATCAGACCAGATCGAAGGGCAACCTGCGCAACGGCTTGCCCGTCAGCCGCGCGACGGCGTTGGCGAACGCAGGTGCCAGTGGAGGCAGGCCGGGTTCGCCCATGCCGGTGGGCGGCTCGGCGCTGGGAACGATGTGCACCGCGATCTGCGGCATGTCGGTGATGCGCGGCACGACGAAGTCGCCGAAGTTGCTCTGCTCCACGACGCCATCCTTGAGCGTGATGGCCGCGCCCGGCAGGCACATCGACAGCCCCATGACCGCCGCACCCTGCACCTGGGCCTCCACGCTGCGCGGGTTGACCGCGAGGTTGCAGTGCACACCGGAGGTGACGCGGTGCAGCACCGGCTTGCCGTCTTGCACCGAGGCTTCCACCACGTACGCAACGACGCTGTCGAACGACTCGTGCACCGCCACGCCCCAAGCACGGCCGGCGGGCAACTGCTTCTTGCCATAGCCGCTCTTGTCCACCGCCAGCTGCAGCGCGGCGTGGTGGCGCGGGTGCTTGTCGCCGAACAGGCGCATGCGATAGGCCACAGGGTCTTGCTTGGTGGTGCGGGCGATCTCGTCGAGCAAGGTCTCCATCACGTAGGCGGTGTGGGTGGAGCCCACGCTGCGCCACCACAGCACTGGCACGTTGACCTTGGGGTGGTGCACGGTCAGCCGCATCGGCACGCCGTACGGTTCGCGCATGCCCTCGGTGGCCGTCGCGTCGATGCCGTTCTTGACTTGGAACTGACCGAACACGGTGCCCGTGGTGATGGACTGGCCGACGATGACGTGGTCCCAGGCCAGCACGTTGCCGCGTTCGTCGAAGCCGATGCGCGCGCGGTGCAGGTGCATGGGGCGGTAGTAGCCGCCCTTGATGTCGTCCTCGCGGCTCCACAGCGTGCGCACCGGCGCAGTCAGCCCGGCGGCGCGAGCGGCCTTGGAGATCGCACAGGCCTCGACCACATAGTCGCTCGACCCGACGAAGCGCCGGCCGAAGCCGCCGCCCGCCGTCTGCACATTCATCGTCACCTGTTCCGGTTTCAGGCCCAGCACACCTGCAGCGGCCGCAGCATCCAGGCCCGGGCACTGGGTGCCGACCCACAGCTCGGCGCGCCCGTCCGACAGTTGCACGGTGCAGTTCAGCGGCTCCATCGGTGCATGGGCCAGGTACGGGAAGACGAACTCGGCTTCCAGTTGCCGCGGCGCGGTGGCCAGCGGCGCCATGTCGGCATCGAAAGCACGCGGGCCGGGCTGGCCTGCCAGCTCGCGGTACTGGGCCAGCAGGCGTTCGCTGTCGACCTTCTCCACCGCGGCGGTGTCCCACTGCAGCTTGAGCGCATCGCGCCCCTGCTTGGCGGGCCAGTAACCGTCGGCGACCACGGCCACACCTTCGCCGCCGCGGTCCACGGGCACGCGCAGCACGGCTTTCACGCCCTTGATGGCACGCGCTGCGCTGTCGTCCACTGAGCTGAGCTTCGCGCCGAACACCGGGGGATGCGCCAGCACGGCGGTGAGCTGACCAGGCAGGCGGATGTCGATGCCGAAGTCCTGGCGCCCGCTGC
This sequence comes from Pseudomonadota bacterium, assembly GCA_040389925.1. Taxonomy (GTDB): domain Bacteria; phylum Pseudomonadota; class Gammaproteobacteria; order Burkholderiales; family Burkholderiaceae_C; genus LMDS01. The sequence continues at coordinate 54,306 of JAZJZJ010000089.1, read as the reverse complement.
TCTTCGCACGTGCATCGAGGCGCGTGGTGGGCTTGCCGATGATGCGGAAGTCCTTGGCGTCCTTCAGGGTGACCTTCTCCGGCACTGGCAGGGCCATGGCTGCCTCTGCCAGTTCGCCGTAGGTCGCCTTGCGGCCTGCGGGGCCGAGCACCGTGCCGGCTTGCGTGCGCAGGCTGGCCATGTCGACGTTCCAGCGCGCTGCCGCCGCGGACAGCAACATCGCGCGGGCGCGCGCACCCAGCTCGCGGTACTGCGTGAAGCTGTTCTTGATCGAGTGGGAACCGCCGGTGAGGTGAATCCCGAAGAGCGGGTCGAGGTAGGCCGCGTCGCCGGAACCATTGCGACTGCGCACCAGGCGCCAGTCCGCATCGAGCTCTTCGGCGAGGATCATCGGCAGGCCGGTCTGCACGCCCTGTCCGAACTCGAGCCGGTTGATCGTGACGGTGACTTCGCCGTTCGGGGCGATCCGCACGAACGCCGATGGCTGCTGTGTCGGCTTCAGGCCGGCAGGGGCGGAACCTGCGGCCTGCGCTGCCGCGAGGTGAGGAAACGCGCCGAGCGCCAGGCCGCCCGCACCGGCCAGTTTCAGGAAGCTGCGGCGCAGCAGTGCGGTGGCGTCGTCGACCTGGTTGCGGCTCAGCATGTGCTGCAAGGCGCGCGGCATTTCGCCGCGATCGAAGTTGGGCAACATGGTGGTTCCTTCAGGCGAGGGTCTTGGCGGCGTCGGCCACCGCGGCGCGGATGCGCTCGTAGGTGCCACAACGGCAGATGTTGCCGGCCATCGCGGTGTCGATCTCTGCCGCCGTTGGCTTCTTGCCTTTGGGCAGCGACTTCAGGAACGCGGTCGCGCTCATGATCTGGCCGCTCTGACAATAGCCGCACTGCGCCACGTCGTGTTTGACCCAGGCGGCATGCACGGCGCCGCCGACACGGTCGCTGCCGTTGGTGGTCGCCTCGATGGTGGTGACCTTCTTGCCTTCGGCCGCAGAGATTGGGGTGATGCAGGAGCGGATGGCTGCGCCGTCCAGATGCACGGTGCAGGCACCGCACAACGCAGCGCCGCAGCCGAACTTGGTGCCGGTCATGCCAAGCGTGTCGCGCAGGGCCCAGAGGATGGGGGTGGCCGGGTCGGCGTCGACCGTGTGATCACGGCCGTTGACATGGAGCTTGCTCATGGTGGGTCGGTTCTCCGCGAACAGGTGAATGGGCGGTGGGGATGTCGTGCGGGTCTTGCCGGCCGTCACGCGTCGTGCGAGAGCGAGGACGACAGGGCGCGGTGAGCGTCCGCCTGCGCGAGCAAGGCCTTGGCCTTGTTCTCGAAGGTCTGCACAGCGTCGGCGCCGGCCGCAAAGCGGGCCGGCGGCTCCCCGAGCCCCGCAAGCGTCACCAGCGCCTCGGCGAGCTTCGCGGGATCGCCGCCCTGCTTGCCATCCATGCTGCGCCATGCGGCGACGGTCTCCGTGGTGCGCTCGGCGTAGTCCGCGATGGAAGGTTCGGCAAAGGTGGTGGAGTCGAGCGTGAGCAATTCGGTCCGGAAGAAGCCGGGCTCCACCAGCATCGTTCGGATGCCGAAGGGTGCAATCTCCGGGGTGAGCGACTCCATCCATCCTTCGACCCCGAACTTCGCCGCGGCATACGCGGTGCAGAACATGCCGCCGGAGATGCCGGCGGTCGACGAGATCGTGAGCAACAAACCCGAGCGCTGCTTGCGCATCTGCGGCAGCGCAGCGCGGGCAACGTTCATCGGGCCGAACAGCAGCGTCTCGATCTGATGGCGGACCTGATCGACGCTCAGTTCCTCGAAGAAGCCCGCGTAGAAGTTGCCCGCGTTGTTGACGAGAACATCGATGCGACCAAACCTCCCGACAGCGGCATCGACTGCAGCCTGAGCGTCCTCGGCGCGCGTGACGTCGAGCTTCACGGCCAGCAGGTTGTCGTGCTTGCCGACCGCCGCGATGACCTTCACCGGGTCGCGGCCAGTGGCGACGACGGCGTGTCCGGCGGCCAGTGCGGCCTTGGCGATGTCGACGCCCAACCCGCGGCCCGCGCCGGTGATGAGCCAAACTTGTCTGTCAGTCATGAGGTGTGCCTCTTGAGATATGGAACCTGCCGATGGCCGCGACTGTAGGCACGCTCACTAAGAAGAAAAAGGCCCCAACGCTGAACACCGTATGAAGATAATCTTCAAAGCATGAGATTGAATCAGCTCGACGGACTGCTGGCCTTTTGGAAAGTCGCGGAGCACCGCGGGTTCTCCGCTGCCGCGGCGGCGCTCGAAGTCTCTCCGTCGGCACTCAGTCAGGCGATCCGTAATCTGGAGACGCGACTCGGGGTCCGGCTCCTGAACCGCACCACTCGCAGCGTCAGCCTCACCGAGGCGGGTGAGGCCTACCTGTCACGCATCGGGCCGGCGCTGGGCGAGGTTCTTGGAGCCGGGGAGCAGTTGCAAGCGCTGCAAGGCCGGCCGTCGGGCTTGTTGCGCATCAATGCGGCGCGCATCTCGATCGCGATGGTCCTGCGGCCGCTGCTGGCCGGGTTCCTGGAGACCTATCCGGACGTGCAGGTCGAGTTGAGCAACGATGAGGGCTACGTCGACATCGTCGAGAGAGGGTTCGACGCCGGCGTGCGACTGGGTGAAAGCGTCCAAAGGGACATGGTCGCCGTGCCTCTCGGTGGGCCGATTGCCGTGGCTGTCGTTGGCTCACCCGCCTACTTCAAGCGGCACCCGGCGCCGCGACACCCATCGGATCTGGTCCGCCACGACTGCGTACGTTTCCGGTTCTCGGGCAGCGGTGCCATCCACAAGTGGGAGTTCAGGGTCGACGACCGCATCGTCGAGTACGAGATCGGCGGCAGCCTCACGATCAGTGACTCGTTGTTCTCGGTCGAGGCCGCGTTGGACGGCATCGGATTGGCCTACACGTTCGAGCAGTTGGCGTTGCCGCACATTCGGGCCAAGACTCTGAGGCGGGTGTTGGGGGATTTCTCACCGACGTTTCCCGGGTTCTATCTGTACTACCCCAGCCGGCGGCAGCAGCCTTCCAAGCTGAAGGCCTTTGTGGACTACGCGCTGGTGCACTCCGGAAAGTAGCCCGCGTGACGGGCAACGCCTCAGATGAACTACCGCGGCACGAGCACAACCACCCGACCGCACCTCCCCTTGGCTTCGACTTGTACATGAGCTTCGGCGATTTGTGCGCGTGTGAACGCGCGGTCGACGCTGAAGCCTGCTCTATCCGCGCAATCGCATCGTGCAGCCCGCGCCCCCTGCGCGACTGGACGCGTTGACGCAGCGCAAGGCGGCGGTCGTCCGCAGCCGCATTGCGGCGACAGTCAGTCGGCGCGTGCCGCAGGTGATGGTCAAAGTCACGGGTGGTGGTCGTGGGATGGCGGCGATCGCAGCGCACTTCCGCTACATCAGCAAGAACGGTCGACTCGACATCGAGGACGACCGAAGCGTGGTGAGCAACGGCAAGGAAGCTGTGCATGATCTGGTGGAGCAATGGCGCTTCGGTGGATCGTTGATCGAGAAGGTCAGTCCTCGGCGCGAGGCGTTCAACATCATGCTGTCGATGCCGCAAGGCACCGATCCGCGGATCGTGCGGCAGGCGGCGCGCGAGTTCGCCCAGGTGGAACTGAAGGACCACTCGTATGTGATGGTGCTGCACGAGCACCAGGCCAAACCGCATGTGCACCTGGCGGTGCGCGCGGAGTCGAGGTTCGGTGCACGGCTGAATCCGCGCAAGGCTGACTTGCATCGCTGGCGTGAAACGTTCGCCGAGAAGCTGCGCGGCTGGGGTGTCGAGGCCGAGGCGACGCGGCAAGCGACGCGCGGCGCGAACCGCACCTCGGATCCGCTGTGGCGTCTGAAGGCCAGGGAGGATCGGCGCTTGCTCCGAGACGAGAAGGCAGGCAACTCCGGCGACCCCTACCGCGCCAGTCGCCTTGGCGCCATGGAGGCGTGGGCGCACATTGCACGCGCGCTCGGCTCATCGGATCGGCCGGAGGACCGCGAGTTGTCGGCCCAGATCGCGCGCTTCGTTCGCGAAACACCGGTTGTTCGTGAATGGGTCAATGCACGGCAACGCGAGGGCCGTCCGCCGGTGGATGTGTCGACCCAGCGTCAGGTGCAGGACCGCGGCCCCGAGATCAGTCGCTGAGCCCACCCCTCGCCCCGCCCCGAGGGGCGGGGGAGTCCGGGCCGCCGGACGGGCTCGGGGGCTGCCGCCTGAAGTCGTCGCCAGCCCCGCTCGCGTCAGCGTGTGGGCTTGCCGCGTTCCGTCAAGGGTTCGCTGCGCCCGGCGAGGGCCGCCCTGGACCGGACAAGGCAATGCGAACTCAAGGGTCAGACGGTCCGACCCCTTCGTCGGTTGTGTTCGCCGGGCACGTGGAACTGGCAAATTTATATCACTCAGGAGTGATATGTGACATATATGTCTTTTAAAGCATCTATTGCATAAATGCTGAATAAGGCATAAGCTGCGCCTTCATGGACTATCCCATTCAGTCGCCCGGTCAACTCTCGGCCCACCTGCGCTCTTTGCGCAAGTCGCGCGGGCTCAACCAGGTGCAGCTCGGAGCTGTGCTGGGCGTCGGGCAGACGCGCATTGCGCGTATCGAACGCGATCCGACCGCGGTCAGCGTCGAGCAGTTCCTGGCCTTGCTGGGTGCGCTCGGCGTGCAGATGGTGCTGCGCCCGAACGGACCGGGTAGCGTTCCCGATGCATCGGCGGACGCATCCAGTGTGGCGTCAACCAAGCCCGCGCTGACAAGACGGCGCCCGCTGGGCGAGCCCTGGTAACTGACTTCACCGCGTCCGAATGGCGGAGCTTCACGTCTGGATGAACGGGCAGCCCGTGGCCGTGTGGACCACGCTGCGCACCGGCACACCGGTGTTGCGGTACCACGAGGCCTGGGTGCGTTCCGAGGAAGGGCGCGCCCTGTCGCTGTCGCTGCCCTTCACGGTCGGGCTCGAGCACCGTGGCGACGCGGTCACCAATTATTTCGACAACCTTCTTCCCGATAGCCCCGTGATCCGGCGTCGAGTTCGGCGGCGGTTCCATGCGCGTTCCGACGACGCGTTCGACCTGCTGACCGCGATCGGACGGGACTGCGTCGGTGCGGTCCAACTGCTGCCGCCCGGCGTCGATCCGGACGGCTGGGATCGTGTCGATGCCGAGCGCTTGACGGATGCGGACGTCGCCAAGGTCTTGGCATCGGTCACGTCGGACGCGCCGCTTGGCCAGAGTGATGAAGACGACTTGCGGATCTCCATCGCCGGTGCGCAGGAGAAGACCGCGTTGCTGCGGATGGGCGGGAAGTGGTACCGACCGATGGGCGCCACACCGACCACCCACATTCTGAAGCTGCCCCTCGGCTTGGTGGGCAACATGCGCGCCGACATGACCGACTCGGTCGAGAACGAATGGCTGTGCGGCCAGCTGATGAACGAGCTGGGCATCGCGACCGCCGAGTCGGAGATAGGGACGTTCGGCGACTCGAAGACGTTGGTCGTCACGCGGTTCGACCGTCGCTGGCAAGGTGTTCCCGAAGGTGCCGAACAGAAGTCGCGCTTCAAGCCGCCGGAGGGATCATGGATCGCGCGGTTGCCGCAGGAAGACTTCTGTCAGGCGCTCGGCATCGCACCCGATCGGAAGTACGAAAGCGACGGCGGACCGTCGGTGCGCGATTGCCTGGGCGTGCTCGCGAACAGCGAACAGGCGGACAAGAATCGCGCCACGTTCGCGCTCGCGCAACTGGCGTTCTGGCTGCTGGCTGCGACGGACGGGCACGCGAAGAATTTCTCGATCCAGCATCGGCGGGGTGGCAAGTTTCATCTGGCGCCGCTGTACGACGTGTTGTCGGCCTGGCCGATCATCGGGCGCGGTCCGAATCAGCTGCCGTATCAGCGTGCCAAGCTTGCCATGGCGGTTCGAGGTCAGAACGCGCACTACCGGCTGAACGAGATCCATGTGAGGCACTGGCAGCGACTGGCGGCTTCTTGCGGCCCGGGTGTCTTCGATCGAATGACGGCCATGGTCGAGCGGGTCGATGACGCTCTGCAGGCTGTCGAGGGTGTTTTGCCGAGGGCCTTTCCGGACAGCGTTTGGTCGCGTGTCTGCGAAGGCATGCGACGGCACGCTGCGCAGTTCCTGCGATCGGCGGCGTGACGTCGCCGCACGATGGATCGTCAACACAGGGGGTCGGACTGTCCGACCCCACGTCCGCAAGACGGGAAGATCAAGTCCTTTTCGCCAACGCCTTCGCGTTTGATCCGCCTGCGGTTCGGATTCGGTTCGCTATTGGCTCGGATACGGGCCGGTTCTGAGTCATATACGGGTCGCTTGTGCGTCAGATGCGGTCGACAAGAGCCGTGTCGACGGACACGCGCCATATCGCGTCAACAGCCTGACCTTGCAAGTTCCTTGTCCAAACCGATCGTCAAAGCCGGTGACGAGCGGCCAGGTTGGACGCGGCGGCGGGCCGACTTGCCTTCAGGGCCGGTTCACGGCGGCGCCAAGCAGCTGCCCGATCGGCAGCGCGTTCTCGGACTTGATCTCCCGCAACACGATGCTCGACCGCACGTGCGTCACGCCCGGCAGCTTGAAGATCGTGTCGTGCAGCATGCGCTCGTAGTGCTTGATGTCCGGCGCCAGCACCGTCATCAGGTAGTCGGCCTGGCCGGTGGTCGACTGGCAGCGCACGATGTGCACACTCGCGGCCACCGCCTGCTCGAAGCGCTGTACCTGCTCCTCGCTGTGGTGCGTCAGGTTGACCTCGACCATCACGGTCAGGTGCAGGCCGACCTTCTCCGGGTCGACCAGCGCGGTGTAGCCGCGAATCACGCCGGCGGCCTCCATGTCCTTCACGCGCTTCCAGCACGGCGTGGGCGAGAGGCCGACCGCGGCCGAGAGCTGCGCAACCGTCTGGCGCGCGTCGCGCTGCAGTTCGAGCAGGATCTTCAGGCTGTAGCTGTCGAGAAGAACAGATTCGTCGTTTCGTGCCATTTTTGCTTCCGTTTTCACCACGAATAGGCAGTAACCATAGCGGATTGGAGAAGCATCTTCTCGAATGGCGGCAGAACAATCCGGCGCATGACGAATGCCCCTGACCTCGAAGCTGCCGTGCTGCGGCCCGACTACAAGCTCTCCGACAACCTGTGGGGCGAGCGCGGCGCGGTCTTTCTGACGGGCACGCAGGCGCTCGTTCGGTTGATGGTGATGCAGCGCCAGCGCGACACGCGCGCCGGCCTGAACACGCAAGGCTTCATCAGCGGCTACCGCGGCTCGCCGCTCGGCATGGTCGACCAAGCGGTGTGGAAGGCCGGCAAGCCGCTCACCGACGCCGGCATCCGCTTCGTGCCTGCCATCAACGAAGAGCTCGCGGCGACGCAGGTGCTCGGCACGCAACGCGTCGAATCCGACCCCGAGCGCACGGTCGACGGCGTGTTCGGGCTGTGGTACGGCAAGGGGCCGGGCGTCGATCGCGCGGGCGATGCGATCAAGCACGGCAACGCCTACGGCTCGTCACCGCACGGCGGTGTGCTCGTGGTCGCGGGCGACGACCACGGCTGCGTCTCGTCGTCGATGCCGCATCAGAGCGATCATGCGTTCCAAGCGTGGCAGATGCCGATCGTCGCACCCGCCAATGTCGCCGAGATGCTGAGCTTCGGGCTGTACGGCTGGGCACTCTCGCGCTACTCGGGCGCGTGGGTCGGGTTCACGGCCTTGTCGGAAGTGGTCGAGAGCGCCGGCACCGTCGATCTCGACGCGGTGCTCGCGCAGACCGATGCGTGGGTTGGCGAAGACGCGGTGCGCGAACGCACCGGCCATCGCCCGCCCGCCGACGGGCTGCATTACCGCTGGCCCGATCTGCCGTCGCTGCGCATCGAGTCGCGCCTCGCCGACAAGCTCGCTGCAGTCGCTGCCTTCGCGCAGCTGAACTCGATCGACCGCGAGGTCATCGCAAGCCCGCGTGCGACGGTCGGCATCGTCACCTGCGGCAAGGCGCACCTCGATCTGATGGAGGTGCTGCGCCGCCTGCAGATCTCGCCGGCGATGCTCGCGACTGCGGGCGTGCGGCTGTACAAGGTCGGCCTGACTTTCCCGATCGAGACGACGCGGATGCGCGGGTTCGCGCAAGGGCTGACCGAGATCCTCGTGATCGAGGAGAAGGGCGCGATTGTCGAGACGCAGCTGCGCGAGCTGTTCTACAACGCGCCAGCGCACGCGCGGCCGGTGCTCGTCGGCAAGCACGACGCGCGCGGCGCGCCGCTGGTCTCGGCGCTCGGCGAGCTGCGGCCGTCGCGGCTGATCGAGCTTGTCGCGCACTGGCTCGCCGCGCACTTTCCCGACGACAGCGTGCTCGACTACCACCTGCAGCACGTGCGCGACTTCATGCCGCCCGAGCTGCTCGCGAACGACGCCGACAGTGTCAAGCGCCTGCCGTACTTCTGTGCCGGCTGCCCGCACAACACCAGCACGAAAGTGCCCGAGGGCTCGACCGCGCGCGCCGGCATCGGCTGCCACTTCATGGCGAACTGGATGGACCGCAGCACCGCCGGCCTGATCCAGATGGGCGGCGAAGGCGTCGACTGGATCTCGCACGCGATGTTCACGAAGACGCCGCACGTGTTCCAGAACCTCGGCGACGGCACCTACTACCACTCGGGCTACCTCGCGATCCGCCAGGCGGTGGCCGCGAAGGCGACGATCACCTACAAGATCCTGTTCAACGACGCGGTCGCAATGACCGGTGGGCAGCCGGTCGATGGCGTGATCAGCGTCGACCGGATCGCGCGCCAGGTCGAGAGCGAGGGCGTGAAGCAGGTCGTGGTCGTCAGCGACGACATCGGCAAGTACGACGCGATCAAGAGCCTGTTTCCTTCCGGCACCGAGTTCTTTGAGCGCACCGAGCTCGACGCGGTGCAGCGCCGCCTGCGCGAGATCGGCGGCGTCACCGTGCTGATCTACGAGCAGACCTGCGCGGCCGAGAAGCGACGCCGGCGCAAGAAGGGCGAGCTTGTCGACCCGCCGAAACGCTTGCTGATCAACGAGGCGGTGTGCGAGGGTTGCGGCGATTGCACGGTGCAGAGCAACTGCGTCGCGGTGCTGCCGACCGAGACCGCGATGGGTCGCAAGCGCAAGATCGACCAGACGGCCTGCAACAAGGATTACTCGTGCGAGAAGGGCTTCTGCCCGAGCTTCGTCGGCGTGACCGGCGGCAAGCTGCGCAAGAAGAGCGGCGCGCTGTCGGCCGGCAAGGAGGCGTTTCTCGCGCGCGTGGCCGCGGTGCCCGTGCCTGCGCCGCGCGCGTGGGACGGCCCGTGGGATCTGCTCGTCACCGGTGTCGGCGGCACCGGCGTCGTCACGGTCGGCGCGGTGATCGCGATGGCCGCGCACCTCGAAGGCAAATCGGCCAGCGTGCTCGACTTCATGGGCTTCGCGCAGAAGGGCGGCTCGGTGCTGAGCTTCGTGCGGCTGGCCGACCTGCCCGAGCGGCTCAATCAGGTGCGCATCGACACGCAACAGGCCGACGCGGTGCTGGCCTGCGACATGGTTGTCGCCGCATCGCCCGAGGCGCTGCAGACGGTGCGCTTTGGCCGCACGCGCATCGTCACCAACGTGCACGAGATCCCGGTCGCCGAGGCGTTGAAGAACCCGGACGCTGATCTCAAGACCGACCTGCTGCTCGCGAAGATGCGTTTCGCGGCCGGCGACGATCAGGTCGAGACCTTCGATGCACAAGCGCTCGCCGAGGAGTTTCTCGGCGATACCGTCACCGCCAACATCGTCGCGATGGGCTATGCATGGCAGCGCGGCCTGGTGCCGATCGGCCTGGCCGCCATGCGGCGCGCGATCGAGCTGAACGGCGTGGCGATCGAGAACAACCTGCTGTCGTTCGCGCTCGGCCGGCTCGCGGCTGGCAACCCGAAGGCGTTGCGCGAAGAAGCAGAAGCGCCGGCGAAGGTCGATGACGAGACGCTCGAAGGCCTGATCGCGCGAGGTGTAGCGCATCTCACGGGGTACCAGAACGCCGCGTGGGCGCAGCGCTTCGAGGCGTCGGTGCGCCGCGTGCAACGCGCTGAGCAGGCCTGCGCCGGCAGTGATGCCGGCCTTCCGTTGAGCCGAGCGGTCGCGCGCAGCCTGATGAAGCTGATGTCGTACAAGGACGAGTACGAGGTCGCGCGCCTGTACACCGACGGCAGCTTCCAGCGCCAGCTCGCGGACCAGTTCGAGGGCGACGTGAAGCTCGAGTTCCACATGGCCCCGCCGTTGCTCGCGCGACCGAAGAACGGCCAGCCGCCAAAGAAGATCGCGCTCGGCGCGTGGATGCTGCCGATGATGAAGCTGCTCGCGAAAGGCAAGGCGCTGCGCGGCAGCCGGCTCGATCTCTTCGGCCACACCGAAGAGCGCCGCATGGAACGCGGTCTGGTGACGCAGTTCGAGCAGCGTGTCGATGAGTTGCTCGCCGATCTGAACGCCGATCGCTTGGCCGACGCGATCCGGATCGCGGCGCTGCCGCTGAGCATGCGCGGCTACGGCCACGTCAAGATCGCGAACGTCGCGCTGGCGCGTGCCCGCGAGGCCGAGCTGCTGCACCGCTTCATGCCCGCTCGCTACCCGAAGCCAATGAGCGCACCGACCGCGGGCCAGTTCCGCGGCATCGCCGTGGTGTCGCGTTGATGTCGCGCTAAGCTCCACCGATGACCCGACCCGACGACCACACCCACGACCGCGAAGTCGGCGCCCGCGACAGCACCATCGACACCACGCGCATCGACGACGTGCGCATCGGCGCGGTACGCCCCTTGATTACGCCGGCGCTGCTGCAGGAGCGCGTGCCGGTGCGCAGCGACACGCTCGCGATCGTCGAGAAGAGCCGCGCCGCGATCGCCGACGTGCTGCACGGGCGCGATGACCGCTTGATCGTCATCGTCGGCCCGTGTTCGATCCACGACCACGATCAGGCGATCGAGTACGGCCAGCGCCTGAAGGTCGTGGCCGACGAACTGCAGGATGACGTGGCTGTCGTGATGCGCACCTACTTCGAGAAGCCGCGCACGACGGTCGGCTGGAAGGGCTACATCAACGACCCGCATCTCGACGGCACGTTCGCGATCAACGAAGGCTTGGAGCGCGCGCGCCGTCTGCTGCTTGAGCTGACGACACTCGGCCTGCCGACCGGCACCGAGTTCCTCGACCTGCTGAGCCCGCAGTACATCGCGGAGTTGATCGCATGGGGCGCGATCGGCGCGCGCACGACCGAGAGCCAGAGCCACCGCCAGTTGGCATCGGGCCTGAGCTGCGCAGTCGGCTTCAAGAACGGCACCGACGGCAGCATCAGGATCGCGGCCGATGCCATCGTCGCAGCCCGCGCACCGCATGCCTTCATGGGCATGACCAAGATGGGCATGGCTGCCATCTTCGAGACCCGCGGCAACGACGATTGCCACCTGATCCTGCGCGGAGGCAAGGCGCCGAACTACGACCCGGCGCAGGTCGAATCGAGTTGCAGGGTGTTGCGATCGGCGGGCCTGCGCGAGCAGGTGATGATCGATGTCTCGCACGGCAACAGCAGCAAGCAGTACCAGCGGCAGATCGAGGTCGTGCACGACGTGGCCTCGCAAATCGCGGCCGGCGACAGGCGCGTCACCGGTGTCATGATCGAAAGCCACCTTGAAGAAGGCCGGCAGGATCTGGTGCCCGGAGTGCCTTTGCGGCACGGCGTTTCGATCACCGACGCCTGCATCGGCTTTGCGCAGACCGTGCCGGTGCTGCGGGAGCTCGCCGTGGCGGTCCGTGCGCGCCGCCGCGCCGTGCACTGAGTGGGGCTCAATCCAAGGATCCGCCTGGGTTGACGCAGCCAGCGTCATAGGCAATACTTCGCTATATGGCGAAGTATTCAGTGTCAGATCTGGATCGCACCTTCTCCGCGCTCGCCGACCCTACTCGGCGGGCCGTCCTGGTACGGCTCAAGAAGACGCCCGGGCTTTCGGTCAGCGAGCTCGCGCGGCCTTTTTCGCTGAAGCTTCCCGGCATGACGAAGCATCTGGACGTTCTGTCCGATGCCGGGCTGATCACGCGGACCAAGACCGGCCGCACCGTGGCGGTGAACCTCTCGGCCGCGCCGATGCGGGAGGCGATTGCGTGGCTCAACCGGTATGAACGCTTCTGGACGGCAAGCCTGGATCGACTTGCTGTACTCGTTGAAGAGGATGGAGAGCAATGACCGACCGCCTCCCGAGCGTGACCATCATGCGCCGAATCAAGGCCCCGCCCGCCAAGGTCTGGGCGGCGATCACGCAGCCGGACCTGATGATGCAGTGGTGGGGTCCCGATGCGGGGCCGACCCTCAGCGTGGTCGCCGACGTGCGTCCCGGCGGCCGCTTCAGCGTCGTGTTCCGGCTGCTCAACGGCGATGAGCACAACCCGACCGGGATCTATCGAGAGGTGGTCCCTGAAAAGAAGCTCGTCTTCACCTGGGACATGCCCGGGGCGCCGGAACCAGCGTCGCTGGTGACGTTCCGGTTGGAGCCGTTCGATGGCGGAACCGTGCTGACGCTTGTCCACGAGCACCTGCCCGACGAAGAGGCGCGCGCAAGTCACGAGGCAGGCTGGAACGGCCTCCTCGACAAGCTCCCCGTCTTCCTTGGAGATTGCGAATGAACGAGTTGATCCTCACGACCTTCGATTGGGTTCCCGAAATGCCGCGCGGCTATGTGCGCGACTTGCGGGTGCGCTGGGCGCTGGAAGAGGCCGGGTTGGCCTATCGGGTCGAGAGCACGCCGTTTCGAGATCGGGGCCCCGAGCACTTCGCACACCAACCCTTCGGCCAAGCGCCGTGGTTGACCGATGGAGATCTCTCGATCTTCGAGAGCGGCGCGATCCTGCTCCACCTCGGCGAGCTGAGCGACAAGCTGATGCCCGCGGATCGGCGCGGCCGCAGCGACGCCAAGGAATGGCTGTTCGCAGCGCTCGCTTCCGTCGAGGCCGCGAGCCAGCCCTGGTCCTTCTTCATGTTCTCGGGTGACGCCGGCGAAACGCCAATCCGAAAGTTCTTTGATGACTTCCTCTATCAGCATCGGCTCAAGCACATGGAAACAGTCCTGGACGGAAGCGAATGGCTGGTCGGGACCTTCTCGGTCGCCGACATTCTCATGGCGGACGTGCTGCGCCTCGTCGATCGGTTCGATGGACTCGCAGGATTCCCTGCTTGCCGCGCCTACGTCGCGCGCGCCACGGCCCGACCGGCCTTCGTGAAGGCATACGACGACCAGATGGCCCACTTTGCTGCGGCAGACTGAGCAACAATGAGACCGTGCAGCCGAAGCAGCGGTCCCAGGTTTGGCAGCTCAGGCAGGCGGCATCCGGTCGAATTTCGGCAGAGCCGGATCCAGGTGGTCCCAGGCCCAGCCCCGCACCGCGTAGGTCACCACTTGCGGCTTGAACCGGCCGGGATCGTCGAGGCTCGCGGCATGGACGGTGAAGACGTCGGGCATGGCCGCAAACGTCATGTAGACCGGGGAACCGCAGGTCGGGCAGAACGCGCGGGTCTTCACGTTCCCGCTGTCTCCCGCGCGGTCCCACAGCGTCGCATCACCGGTCTGCTTCACGTCGCGGCGCGGGAAGGTCAGGTACGAGCCGTGCCCGGTGCCGCTCTTGTGCTGGCAGTCGAGGCACTGGCAATGGTTCTGGAACAACGGTTCGTCGGCGATCGCGAAGCGGATCGCGCCGCAGGCGCATCCGCCGGTGTAGGGCTCACTCATGTGTTCTCTCCAGACAGGAAGTGGGGGTCGGGTCGGACTGACTTCAGTGCAGTTCGCCGGCGATGGTGCCGACACTCTGGATGACCTTCAGCCAGCCGCCGCTCATGGAATTGAAAGCCGAGTCGTTCTTCGGCGTGACGAAGCCGGAATGCACCAGGCGCAGACGAGTTCCGCCATCGACCTCGGTCAGGGTCCACGTGACGACCGAGTCGAGTGGTGCGCCGTATCCGACGTTCGCCTCGTCGCCGCTCTTCCAAGCATAGGCGAGACGCTGGTTCGGAATGACCTGCAGCACCTCGCAGTGGATGACGCCATCCCACGCGCCCGCCGGCTTCGTCTGGAACGTGAATCGTTTGCCCTCGACCGGCTCGAACCCCGTGGGTGCCATCAGCCAGCGGCCGATCAGTTCGCCCGTCGTGAGCGTCCTCCAGATCGTTGTCGGCGCATGCGGGAAGACCTCGTCCACCACGATCTGCTGCGTGCGCTGTTTCGTGGGGATCTTCAGATCGGCGTTGTTCATGGATCGATGTCCTTCAGGAGGGTTCGGAGGTCGGCGAAGCGTTCGCGCCAGAACACCCCGTGGTCGCTCATCCAGTCGACCAGCGGGGCCAACCCCTTCTCCTCGACGCGGTAATAGACATTTCGCCCCTGCGCACGATCGATGACCAGGCCTGCTTCCTTCAGCGAACGCAGGTGCTGCGAAATGGCTGATTGCGACACGCCGCTGCCCTCGGTCAGTTCGGCGACGGTGGTCTCGTCGCCGCGTGCGATGCGCTCGAACACCGCCCGCCGCGTGGGGTCGGCCAAGGACCGCATGACGACATCGAGAGGGGCAGCTTGCAGCATGAACTTCATATTAGCCATTGCTAACGCATTAGTCAATGCTAATTTGTAGGCGCCAGAGCCAATTCGACCTCGGCAATCACATGGCGCACGCAGGCGACAAGCTGGTGAGCCTTTCGGGCTCGGTGCTCGTCAAGACACTCAGTCATTGCTGACGCTGTCCCTGCATTGCCGCGCGGCGCTCACCGCTCTTGCGCCAACAGTCGACCGCCGGGCGGCCGAGGCGCTTGGGAACAAGGTGCTTGTCGAGTTGCGAGCGGCCGCGCTTCTCTACCTGTCGACCGTGCGGACCGTTGACGGCTCCACAACGGCCGGTCGCGCGGCCGTTGTGGAGCACCTCAAGAAGACAGAGCGCCACGCCGGGGAGTTCGTGAGCCTTGCACCCACTGGGGACGACACCTCACTCGGCGCGACGCTCTCGAAGGACGTGGTCTGCATGCTTCACAAGACCTCGGTCGATTGGCAAACACCGACCGAACCGATGGCCGTACCCGCTTGAATGACGGCCGTGACCGCCTTGGGACAACCGTCGAGCAGTGCGAAACGTTAAGTTGAGACGAAGCACTCTGTTTCGGAGGTCGCTTGCATTGCTCCCACATCATCCGGTTCGAGTCACTGTCAAACGCAGGCAGGGCGCTCATCTTCCCTTGCGACGCCGAGGGCCACGTGCCCCTCGACGACCTGTCTGAACGCGCCCGCGAGAACTACCTGTACGCGCGTGCTGTCGTGGGTCGGGAGTTCGCCTTCCCGGCGGTTCTTCCGGAAGACACCCCGCGATAAAACATCAGCGGTGATGGGTGGTTAACTCGGTTCGTCGATGTCGTCGCCGGATTCCGCAGCCACCTCCGATTCGCTTCGGTAGGCAGCAAGCAATTGCTCCATGCGACGCGGCGAGTTGGCGATGTAGCGGCGGCTGTACTCGTGCACCAGCGCTTCGGCGGCTGCGCGCGATGCAGGTGATTCGCTTGGCGCTTGAGCGCCCGAAGAGCTGCGCATTTTCGTCTCCGGTGGATGCCGTTTGATACGAGAACATAGAGCGAATGGGCCGAAGGAGAAAGCAAAGATACAAAGGCTGACAATCGAGCGGGCGACGCGCACGCCCGGAGCGTGACGCGGCCTCTTGCAGGCGAGCGGCCCATCCTTCCAAGCTCACGCACGTTGGGGTGCCGGCCTCCCGTCAGATTCGCCAAAGCCAACCGGAGCGCGCCACTGAGCAGATGTTCAGGAGACCGCCACATGCCGGCCGACCATCTCTCCTGCAATGTCAACCGAACCCCGGGCAATGTGGTCGTCGGTGCGGCGCGGTCGCCGGCGCACAGTAGACGCCGTTTGCGTTCTGAAGCGTGAGTCCCGGATTCGGCGGCGAGCTGTCGCAACCGCTGGACTCCGGAAATCCTGGTGGTGGTGCTCCACGACGCCTCAGAATGTTGGATCAGTTTCACCCGACTACTTCAGCTGGACCTTGATGCTGTCGTCGAGCACAGTGATGTCGCCGATCTCGTAGGTCTTGCGGCCGAAGCGCAGTTCCTCGACCGTGAAGGCGCGAAGAATTTGGCCTTGCAGCAACTCTTGCGCAACCAGGCTGCCAATCTGTTGCAGCCTCTCGGCATCGCCTCCGTTGACACCATGCAGTTCCAGTCGATCGGCCTTGGGCTGCTCCAGGCGAAGGGCTCGCAGCACAGCGTCAAAGCGCAAGGCGCTGCTGAGGGCTACCGTGCCGTTGACCCGGCCTGTGTTCAGCATCGGACTGGCGATCGATACACGGGCCGTTAAGGCCGCGCGGTTGGTCGCCGCATTCAGAGCGAGTCGCGGGTCGCTGAGCGTCACCGTCAGGATCTGGGCGTAACGCTGCGAGAGCGGAAACCGAGTCGCGATCATGGCCTGCAGTTCGGAACGCGTGGCGGTGAACTCGCTATCCCAGAAGTTGAACCCGGCCCAAGCGTGCCACGGCAGCGCAGCGCCGAGCGCGGTCAGGCACAGGTGGCGGCGGGAACAGTGCTGCATGGGGCAACGAACATGACAGTCGCGGCCTGCCACTTTACGTGGGACCGCCTCAACGTGTGCAAGAGACTGATTGGAGCCGGTCGGCCGTGACCGCCGGATGTCAGCTGCTGTTCAAGGCTGTCATCGACAGTGCCTCAAAAATGCGAACAGTGTCACTGTTGTTGCGGTTGTGCGACTCGGCCTTCAAATCGTCGACGCCGGGATCGCGGCCACCTACACGAGCCAGCCGGCGCGGAGGCGCGTCGCGATCAGTCCGCGGGTCCTTCAAGCTGCCTGGCACATGGGCGCTTCGTCAGGCCCGCCCGACGCCATCGCGGTGGTGTGGCACGCCGGACAGCAATCGGCTCAATTCGTTCTTGACGACGGCGTAGCACTCACACGCGTGGGTCTCAAGCCCGGACCGGTCCAGCACTTCAACGTGGCCGCGACGATAGCGAATGTATCCGGCGTGCTGCAACTTTCCGGCAGCCCCGGTGACGCCTTCCCGACGCACGCCGAGCATGCTCGCGATCAATTCCTGGGTCACGATCAATCCACCCGAAGGGATCCGATCGAGGGTCATCAACAGCCAGCGGCACAACTGCTGTTCCAGCGAATGGTGTCGATTGCAGGCCGCGGTCTGAGCCATCTGTGTGATCAACGCCTGGGTGTAGCGAAGCAAGAGACTCTGCATCAACCCCGCGCGATCGAACTCTTGCGTCATCACGCGCCGCTGCAGCCGATAGCCGTGGCCTGCGGTGCGCACGACTGCCGAACTTTGCGTGGTGTCCCCACCCATGAACAGCGGAATACCGACGACCCCTTCGTTGCCTACCCCTGAGGCCTCGGAGGATGCGCCGGATTCCATCACGTAGTGCAGTGACACGATCGCCGTGGTCGGGAAATACGCGTGCTGCAACTGCTCACCGGGTTCGTAGAGCCTCTCGCCGAGCACCATCGGAACCAGTTCCAGACGCGCAGACAATGCGTCGAGTTCCGCCGCCGGCAGGGCGGCGAGAAGACGGTTTTGCGTCGGACTGTGCAGTGATGACATGGCAAGCGCCGCGATCGTGGAATTCAGTTTCCCGAGAGGACTTCCACGCCGATTCCCCGGTACCCCGTAAAGCGACAGGATTCGTTGAACATCGGCTCCCCGCTTACCCGAAACCGTTGCTCCGAGCCGTCCACATTGACGCGGCTGAAACCAAAGTCCAGGAAAGGTTGCCGGGCGGTGATCATGGTCTGCAGGGCCGTCCGCTCCGCCTCGTTCCAGCCCGTGGCCCCATCGTCACCGCCATTGCCCAGGAACGCAGGCATCCCGAGTCCGACCATCTCCATGACCGGGCCGGAAACCCGGGTCAGGTCCCCACTCTCGTTCTGCTCCCAGTACCAGTCGGAGGCCAACTCGGTGAGGCGCCGATAGCGCTCTTCACTTTCGCGCAGTTCGGCCGTCCGTTCACGAACGGTGCGTTCCAGCGCTTCGTTGTAGCCCTCGAGCTTCTTGTACAAGAGCCGCACTTCCAGCATGTTGCGGATGCGGGTCTTGACCTCGAGCAGATCGAAGGGTTTGCTGATGAAATCCTTGGCGCCAGCCTGCAATGCCCGCAGTTTGTGAGCCGGTTGGGCCGTCAGCACAATGACCGGCAGATAGCTGTCCGCATCGTCTGCCTTGAGGCGCTCCATCACCTCGAATCCATCCATGCCAGGCATCTGCAGGTCGAGCAGAATCAGGTCGTGGCGGTTCTTGCGATGCAATGCCTCGACATTCTGTGGATTCATTGTCGAGCTCACGTTGGTATAGCCGGTCTCGCCCAGCAAACGCTCGAGCAGCTTCACGTTGGCATCCTGATCGTCGACGATCAGGATGCTCGCACTGAGAATATCGGGCGCATTCAGCATCATTCGATCTCCTCGGCATTTTCGGGAGCCAGACCCGTCTCCGAAAACTTCAGCGCCACGTCCAGCGTCTCCATGAACTCGCCCACCTTGATCGGTTTGGTCAAGTAGCGGAAGAACCCTGCCTCCAACCCCTTTTCGATGTCGTGGGGCATGGCGTTGGCGCTCAACGCGATCACCGGGATCCGCGCTGTGGCGGGGTCGTCGGCCAGAACCCGCAACGCCTTGATGCCGCTGATTCCAGGCAGATTGATGTCCATCAGAATCACATCGGGCAGCGACGCCTGAGCGATCTCGATCCCGCGGTCACCATCTCTTGCGCTCAGCAAACGGATGTCCGGCCGGCGCGCAATGAGCTTCTCGACGAGCAACAAGTTGGCCGGGTTGTCTTCGACATAGAGCAGGGTGCGCAACGAGGAATCAGACTGCCACAGCGCAGGCGCAGATGCTCGGGGTTCGTCTTCGACAGAGACCAGTTGCGGTGCGGCCGCCGCATTCAGCTCGATCCAGAACACACTGCCCAAACCGACGGTGCTTTCCGCGCCGATGGCGCCCCCCATCAACTCGACCAGGCGCTTGCTCACCACCAGGCCGATGCCGGTGCCTTCTTCGGCACCGGACTCTTGTCCAAGGCGGTTGAACGGCTGGAACAACTGCGCCAGCTTTTCTTCCGACAGGCCTTGGCCGGTGTCGTGAAAACTGATGCGTATGCGCTCAGCGGTGATCTCGCTGTACGTCACCTCGACCATCCCGTCGGGACGGTTGTACTTGATCGCGTTGGAGAGCAAGTTGATGAGAACCTGCTTCACCCGTGTGCGGTCGGCCTTGACGAAGTACGGACTGTCAGACTTCGGAAACACCAAGCGTATGCCGCTCTTCTGCGCCTGCGGCTCGATCATGGCCTGGCAGTCGTTCAGCACATCGGCCAGCGACATGGATTCCGGGGAGAGCGACAGCTTGCCGGACTCGATCAACGAGAGGTCGAGGATTTCGTTGATCAGTTCCAGCAGGTACCAACCCGCTTGGAGAATCTGGTCGATGCTGTCCTTCTGGCCGGGCGTTGGCGGTGGAGAACCCGACTCCATCAGCTGGCCGAACCCGAGAATCGCGTTGAGCGGCGAGCGCAACTCGTGGCTCATGCTCGAGAGGAAATCCGATTTCGCGAGGTTGGCCTTTTCAGCCGCGAACTTGGCGCTTTCCAGCTCGGCATTCGTTTCCTGCAGCGACCGATCAAGACGATTGCGATCGGTGATGTCGCGCGCCGCGACGATCACGCCCTGCAGCGTTCGGTCGCGGTCGTAGAAGGTCGTCGCGTTGCAGGACACCACTGTTTCCTTGGCGTCCCTGGCGCGCGCGGTGAGCTCGAAGTTGGTGGCTTTCGTTTCGCTCAGCACCCGTTTGATGCCGGCTTCGGCACGCTCCGGATCGGTGAAGAACTTCTTGAACGGCGCACCGATCAGTTCGTCACGGGTACAGGCGGTGAGCGCCTCCATCTGTTTGTTGACGTCCGTGATGCTGCCGGACGGGTCGGTCGTGATCAGCGCGTCGATGTTGGACTCGATGAGCGAGCGCGTGTAGAACTGCTGGTCGCGCAGGCGCTGGTCGAGTTTCTTGCGGTCCGCCTCGATCTGCTGGCGCACGCTGTTGTCGGTGCCGATCAGCAGATAGCCGATGATCGCGTTGGCCGGGTCGCGCAAGGCCGTGACCGACACGACCGCGCCGAAGCGGCTGCCGTCCTTTCGGATGTAGGTCAGCTCATAGATGTCTTCGATGCCGCGCGAGGCCTTGAACACCAGGGCCTCGAAGCCCGGGGTGATCGGAGTGCCAAGCTCCACGCTCAGCGCCTTGGCGCGCGCGATGATCTCCTGCGGATCGGAGATGTCGGCCGGCGTGATCTTGTTCGTCACATCGGCCGCCGAGTAGCCGAGCATGCGTTCGGCCCCCACGTTGAAGATCTGAATGACACCCTTTGCGTCGGTGGCGATGCTCGAGAAGTTGGCGCTGTTGAAGATCGCGTTCTGCAGGGCCCCCGCTTCCAGCAGTGCCGCCTCGGCCTGCTTGCGCGCCGTGATGTCACGCAGGATGCCGGTGAAGTAACGCTGGCCGCCCAGCCGCATCTCGCTGACCGCCATTTCCATCGGGAAGCTGCTGCCGTCCTTGCGCCGGCCCATCACCTCGCGGCCGAGGCCCACGGCGCGTGCCTCGTCGCTGGCGCCGTAGTGCTCGATCGATCCATCGCCATAGCGCTGGTCTCGATCGAGTTCGGGTATCAGCGTGCCGAAACTCTGTCCGATGAGTTCTGCGGCGAGGTAGCCGAACATCCGCTCGGCGGCTGGGTTGACTGTCTCGACAATCCCGCTGCTCGCGCGCAGGGTGATGATGCCATCCACCACGGTGTTCAGAATCGTCTGGGTCAGCGCGGTACTGTCCCGCAGGGCCTGCTGCGCTGCATAGTCGCCGGTGACATCCCGGAACACCAGCACGGCGCCGATCACCTGACCGTCGCGATCCCGGATCGGTGCGCAACTGTCGGCGATGTCGCACTCGCTGCCATCGAGTGCGATCAGCACGGTGTGATTCGCCAGGCCCTGCACCGTGCCACGCGCCAGGGTTTCCAGCACCGGAATGGCGGCGGGTTGCCGGGTCTCCTTGTTGATGATGTGAAAGATCTCGCCCACCCGCCGGCCCGCGGCCTGCGCCTGCGTCCAACCGGTGAGTTGTTCGGCAAGCGGGTTGAGGAGCGTCACGCGCGCTTCGGCGTCGGTCGCGATCACGGCATCACCGATGGAGTTGAGCGTGACCTTGAGCTTCTCCTCGCTGACCTGCAAAGTGACGTTGGCCTGCTGCAGGCGCCTGTTCATCTCCTCCTGTATCTCGAGCAAGCGCAGTTGCTCGGCTTCGACCTGTTTGCGGGCGGTGTTGTCGGTGCCGATCAGCAGATAGCCGATGACGGCGCTTGCCGCATCGCGCAGGGCCGTGACCGACACGACCGCCGGGAGGCGGCTGCCGTCCTTGCGGAGGTAGGTCAACTCGTAGATGTCCTCGATGCCGCGTGAGGCCTTGAAGACCAATGCCTCGAAGCCCGGCGAGATCCTGGTTCCCAACTCGACACTCAGTGCCTGCGCGCGCGCGATCAGTTCCTGCGGATCGGAGATGTCCGCCGGGGTGATCCTGTTCAGCACATCGGCGGCGGCATAGCCCAGCATGCGCTCGGCACCGACGTTGAAGATCTGGATGACGCCCTTCTCGTCGGTGGCGATGCTCGAGAAGTTGGCGCTGTTCAGAATTGCGGTCTGCAGGGCCCCCGTCTTGAGCAGCGCCTTCTGACGCCTCATCTCCGTGAGGCCGCTCGTTCTACTGGCATCGTCGGCAGGGGCGAACCCGCTTTCTGTTTCGGACATGGAAAACTTCTGTGAAGAGCGGACAACGATCCCGAAGGGAGACTGTGCTTGTCGATGCGGCAACACAGCAGCGAGGCCCGTCGGAGCCGGACAAGAACCGACCCTTTGCGGAGGGAGGGTCAATGCTTCAGGTCTTTTCGACCGGCGTCTGTGCGCTGGCGCACACAAATCGAAGTTCGTCCTTCGCCGGCAACGGCGCAGATCACGCTGATCGATGGGTGAAACCGCTGGTGGACACTCCGCTGCGACGGGCGGGGCTGGTTACGAGCGTCGGCTGCTTCGGGATCTTCAAGCGTGACTTGATGAACTGCGTCGCACGAAGATGACTTCGCGGGGATATCGGCCCAACGACCACCGCTCGCTGCCCTCAAGTCCCATCCGAGGAAGAGTTCCTGTCGATATCTCGTTCCAGTACCTGCCTGACCATGCGCGCCATCTTGTCCGCCTGCTCCTCGATGACGGCCCGAACACGCGGCAATAACGTGGCTTCAGCACCCGGCATGCCGAGCGTCGTTGCAGCAAGGCGAATCGGCGCGAACGGATTGCTCAACTCGTCTGCGACCATCGCAAGGAGTTCCGATTGCCGGCGTCGCATCTCCTGCGCGGCGGCAAGAAGCTCCTGGGCGCCGAGTGCGGCCAGGACCAAGCTCTCGTTGGCGTCGCGAAGATTCCGCTGTCGTTGCTCCTGCTCAACCAACCCCAGTTCGTGTTGAGACATCGGGCGTGGCCGCGACTCGACCGGGAGTGCCGACAGGCTCGCCTGCGCGAGCGGCTGATTGCGATGAAACACGGCCCCGCCTGGTTCCTGCTTCTTGGCGAGGTACATCGCCGCGTCGGCACAGGCGATCAGCGCCCTGGCGTCCTCTCCATCCTCCGGATAGACGCTGATGCCGATGCTTGCCCTCAACCGCAACTGCTGGCTGTCGAACTGGCTGTATCCCGCCAATGCCTTGTTGACCTTCTCCGCAACGAGCGCCACATCTGCTGCGTGGGTCACTTCGGCCAGGAGGATCAGGAACTCGTCGCCACCGTGGCGGCTGACCGTATCGCTCTCGCGCACCAAGGACGACAGACAGTCGGCGACCAGTTGCAGCGCGTGGTCTCCTGACGCATGGCCAAACGTGTCGTTGATCTGCTTGAACCCGTCGAGGTCCAGGAACAAGAGTGCGACACGGTTGCCGCGCCGCTTCGCGTTGAAGATCGCGGCTTCAAAGCGATCGAGCAGGACCGTCCGATTCGGCAACCCGGTCAGCGGATCCAGCCCACCCACCCGAGACGCCTCGTCCAGAGCGCCGTGGGCTGTCTCTGCATCCGTCTGCGCGCCCAGCGCGCTGACGACCAGATGCTCGTTGGCCTCCATGAGCATGTTCGCCTGGCTGCGGTCCAGGCGGGTCTCCGCGACAATCACGTCCTGCAGGAGTTGCACCAGCACCGCGCGCATCGTCGCCACTTGGCCGTTCAGTCGAACGAGCCGGGCTTCCGCGTCGCTCGGCGAACTGTCCAGCCGGTCTGAAGCATCGTTCATGTGGGAAGTGCCCGCAGTTCCGGTTCAGTCATTGAGGCCGTTGGCAATCACGGCCGCCAGCGGCGCAGCGAGCTTCCGGGTCGGCCGGCCTCCCAGCAGGCCTTCCTGATCGGCGAGCATCTGACCAATGTGGATACCGCCGGCGTCGATGCTGAACTCACGCAACCGGTCGGAATGGGCGCTTGCGCGGACCTTGACCACGGCCATCACCCGTCGCAGCCGGCTGTCGACTTCGATGTAGCGCTGCACGATGATGGCATCCGTCATGAACGCGGTGCCATAG
Source organism: Pseudomonadota bacterium (assembly GCA_040389925.1). GTDB lineage: Bacteria > Pseudomonadota > Gammaproteobacteria > Burkholderiales > Burkholderiaceae_C > LMDS01. The sequence goes on along the minus strand of JAZJZJ010000089.1, from coordinate 30,607 downwards.
GGGCTGAAGCGCAGGTCGGTGTAGCGGTCTTCGAGTTCCGAAGTCATCAGCACCGTCACACCGGCGGTGGCCAATGCGGTGACGAGGTTCGACAGCGACTCGCGGAAGTCTTCGCGAAAGGTCGGCGCCAGTGCCAGCTCGAAGCCAGACAAGGAATCGATCACCACGCGGGTGGCGCCGAGGCGTCCGATCTCCCGCATCAGCATGAACACGACCTCGTCGATCGAGAGGTCGGCGGCGCGGTTCTCGACCAGACCCACCCGACCACCGGCGATCAGGTCGGCGACGATGCGGCTGCGCGAGCGGTTCGGATGCTGCTCGAACGCGGCGATGACGCCGGTTTCGCCGACGCGCGCGCCTTCCGCCAGGAAGGCTGCGGCCAGAACGCTCTTGCCCGATCCCGAAGGCCCGGCGACCAGCAGCGAGTAGCCGCGCGGCAACCCGCCGCCCAGCATGTCGTCCAGCCCCGGCACGCCCATCAGCAGCCGTGGCGCGTGGAGGAGGGCATTCGCGGCGTGTTCGGTCGGAAGCGCGACATTGGCAGGCGGAAACACCGCGATGCCTGAGGTGCCGATGCGAAACGTGTGCAGACCCGGCAGGGTCGGCTGACCGCGCATCTTCATGATCTCCAGCTTCCGGACCATCGAGTTGCGCTGCACGCTCTGGCGCAGCCAGATCAATCCGTCCGAGACGGTGAACACCGGGTTCGCATCGGTCTCGGTGAAGTATTCGCCGATCAGGAAGGTCGTGGCCTGCCAGCTCGTCATGAGCATGCCGAGTTGCTGCACGAGTTGCTGCAGGCTGTTGTGTGGGTTGCCGGCGGTTTCGCTGGCGACCGCCACCGAACGGAATGAATCGACAAAGACCAGCGCGGGGCTGTGCGCGGTCACTTCGTCGACGATGCGTTTCAGAACGCGGTCGAGATCGCCTGCCATCGCGTCGTCGGACAGATCGACGAAGCGCACGGCTCGATTGATTGCCTCGGTGTCGAAGAAGTCGAACTGCTGCTGGTAGCGCAGCATCTTCAGCGGCGGTTCACCCAGGACCGTGAAGTAGATCGCGGGCCGCTCGGGCGTCGCCAGAGCGAACATGATCTGGTGCGCCAAGGTCGTCTTGCCGCAGCCGGGTTGCCCGGCGATCAGGTTGAACGAGAACTCCGGCAGGCCGCCGCCGAGTATCTCGTCCAGACCAGGCACACCGGTGGCCAGTCGGTTGATGATTACTTTGCTCGTCATGGCTTGGTGTCCCGGGCGGATGGACCGCTCAAAAAGGTTGCCCAGACCGAGCGGAGCAATCGCTCGGTGAGCGACTCGCCGATCAGGGTAGTCAATAGCGCTTGGAAGATCTGCAGCAACCGGGTGCCCGCGGCGGCAGCATCCGCAGCGGTTCGCTTCGCCACCTCGGTTGTCAGCGCTGCGATGTCTATCCCGGTCGGAATACCTTCCGGAGTGAGCGGTAGCCAGGGACAGGTCGGGCGGGCAAGATGCAGCGTGCGCTTGTAGAGGGCGGCCATGCCCCGCTGACCGACGATGGGCACCAGTATCTGATCGATGCTTTGAAATGCCGCGGCGATGACCTCGGCCACTTCCTGAGAGGACGCTCCGGCTGACACCGTGCCTTCCAGGAAGGCCGCAATCGGGTCGCGTTCTTGACTCTGCATCGATTGCGCTCCGGGGCTTGGCACCTCGCTCGATTGATGGTACGCCGTCATGTCAGAAATCCCATCGGTAAATTGGCGGTACGGCTTGGCGTGCCTGTGCCAAGGCACCTCAAGCTGCGAAAGTGCATCGCCTTTGAAGGTAGCGAGAAGACGCGGTCGAGTCTGTGCGCTGGCGCACACTTGACGCCTCACGCGACGGCACTCGGATCCAGCCGGACTTGTGCCAAGGCAGGTGCCAGGGACTTTGCGGAAGACGTTGAAGACCGTGGACTTGAAAGCAAGCGCGAATCGACTGCTCGCGGCGCTTGGCAAGCCGCGGTTGCGAGTGCCATGCCGTGGTGAAGGAAGAGTACGACCGACTGCTTCCCTCAGGCGACGAGACTTCGTGATCCTTGTTTCAGGCAGGCACGGTTGTTTATGAACGATCGGGACCCAGCTACGCTTGTCAAACAGCTTCTCGAGGCTGACCGATGGCAAACGAACGGCATTCACAGTACAAGGGTTGCTCGATCACCACCCGGTGGCAAGAGTCCGGGTTGCCCGACGCCGAGCTTCCCCGGCGGTTCACGGCGAGCTTTTCGGTGGACTCGCCCGAAGCTCATGACTCGGCGTGGCAGCAGTTTCCGGAGGAGGAATTTGCAACGTCGGTGGGCGCGGCCGACAACGCCCTCGAGGCCGCCAAAAATTCGATTGACCGAAGCATCTCCGATAAACCCTTCTGCAGACGCGGCGGGTCTGCGTAGAAGTCAAATCGATGACCGAGGCCTGTTGGCAGCTTGACCTGCAACGTCTTGTTTCGCGTTCGGCCAATGCGGCCGACCGCGCCAAAGTGCAGAAATGGCCACGTCGGGCCGCCGGTCGGAAGCCCATCGCGATTCTCCGTACGTCGACCAGGCCTGTCGTCCAATGTTGGCTGGCGAACAGAAGCGCGCTCGAGAAGAGCAGATGCTCCGACTCTTCGATCCATTGAGCGGGAATCGTCATGAACTCTTCTGAACAAGCCTTGGTGACATTCACCGGACTGGTGAACGCCGCCTTTCTGCGTCTGGGCCGACTGTTTGCGGGGACCACGACTTTCGTGCGGCAGAACGCGCCCGCTGCCGCGCCTCTGGACAACCCGTTTCCGGGGCGTCCGCGCGTCTTGGTGGCGGACGACCACCCGGAGAACCGGCTCATCGTGGAGGCGCTGCTGTACCGATGGAGGATCAAACCCGTGCAGGCTGCGGACGGCGCCGAGGCCGTCGCGCTCGCATGTGGTCAGCATTTCGATCTGATCCTGATGGACCTGCAGATGCCGGTCCTGGACGGGCTGACGGCCACTCTCCAAATCAGGCGTTTCGAGCACGGGCACGGCCACCCGCGAGCGCCCATCGTCGCCTACACGTCCAGTACGCTCGGCGACGACTGGCCGATTCTGCGAGCCTGCGGTTTCGACGAGTCTCTGGAGAAGCCGTGCGGGCTGGAGTCGCTGGCAACCTGCCTGCAGCGCTGGTGTGGCAACGGACCGCGACAGGCACACCTCTATTGACGCCGCGCTGCACTGCCACACTCTCTCGGCGGGCAGGGATTGACTTCTTCGTGGCCCGGGCGCAGCGTTGAAAGTCCTGTTGGAGCGGGCTCAGAATGGACGCCCGGGCTCATCGCCGATGTCGGAGGTGAAAGAGTGGACATTCGCACGCGGGGGATCGCTGCAGCCATACGAGGACCCGGATCGTGCGGGCCAGGGATCGTGCACCTTGGCTGTCAGCGATATTGATGCGCATGTCGCCAAGCTTCAATTGCTCGGCGTTGACACCAGCCAGCGCTCCTCGGGAGCCGCGCGTCAAAACCGTGTTGGTCGCCGATCCGGATGGGAACCATCTTGCCTTCGCGCAAGTCATTGATCCGGCACTCGCGCAATGAGCAAGCTGAGGCCAATCGGAGATTGAGCTGGGGGCCGGCTGCTTCGGAGTGCCGGAGATCATTGGGCGGCCGACGCCGGAGGCGCGCCTGACACTGACTACAGGAGCATTGAAATGCAGCCAACGACTGTCGGATCCAACCGCTCGTCCGTCATCGTCCCCTCGAACCCTGCGATTGTCGGCCATTGCCTCTGCGGTGCCGTGACCATCACGGTGGCAGGCGAGCACGACCCGCGTGTCGGCGCCTGTCATTGCCGCATGTGCCAGCGGTGGTCAGGCGGGCTGTTCTTGTGCTTCACGGCTGACGCCGCCGCCGTCACCGTCACGGGCGAAGTCACACGCTACCGCTCGTCGGCATTTGCCGAGCGAGCCTTCTGTTCTCGTTGCGGCTCGCACTTGTGGTTCAACGATGTTGCAGACGAAGGAGAGCCCGTGAGCTATGAGCTGATGCCTGGCCTTTTCGATGCGGCACGCAACTGGCCGCTTCGATCCGAAATCTACGTGGACCGTGCAATGGCCTCGCTCCATCTCCTGGGTGACCACCGCAGGAAGAGCCGGGCCGAATACGAGGCCGAGAATCCCTTCGTTGAGGGAGACTTGGACTCACCATAGCGTGAAATGCTGTCCGCGAGCTTGCGAACAGTCGCTCTCGAGCTGCCGTTCCCGAGCGCCCGCAGATGGCCGCGAACATGCGTACACGGCGGCATCGGCAAGCTGACATGCTGCCCCCTTTTTCCGGCGCCAATCGGGCCGCCGCTCACCAGATCCACGGACACCGAGTTTCGTCGCGACCTATCGCTCGATCTGCCCGTACTCGGGCTTCCCACCGCGCGCGAGCCGGAGCCAGGTCACGCCCTTGTCGCTCGTGACCGACTCAACTGGCTTGAGCGCCATCGGAACCGCGCCGCTGCCAAACAGCCGCTTGCCGGAGCCGAGCATCACGGGGAAGATGAACAGCCGGTACTCGTCGATCAGGTCGTTCTCGAGAAGTGTCTGGAGAAGTTCCGTACTTCCCCATGTCTGCAGGGTCTGCCCGGGGAGCGCTCGCAGACTCCGGAGTTCGCTGAGCACGTCGCCCTTGACCAGGCGGGAGTTGTTCCAAGCGACGTGTTCGAGCGTGCGCGAGACCACGTACTTCGGCCGCGAGTTGAGTGCGGTCGCTATCGGGTTGTCGGGGTCAGTGACCTTCGGCCAGTAACTGGAGAAGATGTCGTACGTCTTGCGCCCGAGCAGGAAACCGTCGGCGTCCGCCAGTCCGTCGGTCACCAGCCGCCCCATGACGGGGTCCGAATAGGGGCCCTGCCAGCCTCCGTGCACGAAGCCACCCTCGGGGTCTTCGTCCGGGCCGCCGGGCGCTTGCATGACGCCGTCCAGGGTCAAAAATGCGTTCACGATGATCTTGGGCATGTTTGTACCTCCTCCCTGAGCGACGAACCAGGAACACTCGAATCGACACTCCTCCGGAGGTAAAGCGCAGATTCTTGGCAGGACGCCTGTCGTTGCTCAACTGCTCTCTGCAGAGGGCCCGCCAAAAGCGCCCCTTGGCGACCGGCTGCAAGTGGTCGGCACCGGGTCCTCGCTGGCGTTACCGCAAGCTGACTGAGCCAGGGAGGTGAAATGTGCGTTCAGAAGGACACGCTGGACGGGCTGCTTCGGCATGTATTCGAGGCGCTACTGGCAGACGACCGGCTGGTCACCGCAACTCGAGGCGACTTCAGTGAGGTCCTCGGCTGGGGTCTGCGGCATAGACGCGCCGCACGCGCTTGACGTTGCACAGCAGCTCGTAGGAGATGGTCCCGCTGCGCTGCGCGACATCGGCCACGCTGACGTCCGAGCCCCAGAGCTCGACGATGCTGCCGATGCCCGACGCGGGGAGATCGGTGAGGTCGACGGTCAGCATGTCCATTGACACGCGGCCGATCAGGTGCGTCCTGGTTCCGTCCACCGAAACCGGCGTGCCGTTCGGCGCGCCGCGAGGATAGCCATCGGCGTAGCCGAGTGCGACCAGCCCGACACGGGTCGGTCGCTCGGCGACAAAGGTGGCACCGTAGCCGAGTGCATCGCCGGGCATCAGATCGCGCGTCGCGAAGACCTCGCTGCGAAGGCTCATCACCGGGCGCAGGTCATGCGTGCCTTGCGGGAACGGGTTGGCGCCGTACAGCATGATTCCCGGGCGTGCCCAATCGCGCCGCCCTCGGTTCCACGCCATCACGCCCGCCGAATTGCACAGGCTTCGCGGTCCCGGAAGCGATCGCGTCGCCGCGTCGAACACTGCGATCTGCGCCGCTGTGGCGCTGGAGTCCGGCTCGTCCGCACGCGCGAAGTGGGTCATCAGCGTGACCTCGGCGACATGCCGACAGGTCGTCAGCCGGCCGTGCACCCGTGCCACATCCTTCAAGGCAAAGCCGGCTCGGCCCATGCCGGAATCCACCTTCAGCCACACATGCACGCCGTCCCGGGCGGCCGCGCCTTCCAACAGCTTCAGCTGCGTCTCGTGGTGCACCACGGTCCACAGACGCAGCCGCGCGATCGTTTCGATCTCGTCGGCGTCGAACGCGCCTTCCAGGATCAGGATGGGTGCATCGATTCCGGCTTCACGCAGCGTCACAGCCTCCTCCAGAAAGGCCACCGCGAAAGCATCAGCGAGTCCCTGGAGGGCCTGAGCGCAGCGCGTCGAACCGTGACCGTAGGCGTCTGCCTTCAGCACCGCCAATGCCCGCCCGCCGTGAAGTTGTCTGGCCAGCGCGTAGTTGTGTCGCAGCGCATCCAGGTCGATGCGGGCGACGGCCGGCCGCGTCACGCCGCGCGTGGCGCAGCGGCCAACGGCCTCGCGCCCGACCCGGATCGCTCGTAACGGTCCATGCCCAGACCGTCCGTGCGGATCTCCGGCCGGCGGCCCGATACGAGGTCCGCGATCAACTTGCCGGACCCGCAAGCCATGGTCCACCCCAACGTGCCGTGCCCGGTGTTGACGAACAGGTTGGGGAATCGGGTTGCACCGACGATCGGTGTGCTGTCCGGTGTCATCGGGCGCAGGCCGGTCCAGAACGAGGCGCTTCGCACGTCGCCGCCGGGGAACAGGTCGTTCACGACCATCTCCAGGGTGGCTCGACGCCGCAGGTCGAGTCGCAGGTCGAATCCGTTCAACTCGGCCATGCCGCCCACGCGAATGCGTGTGTCGAACCGCGTGACGGCAATCTTGTAGGTCTCGTCGAGGACCGTCGACCGCGGTGCCAACGCTTCGTCGACGATCGGTACCGTGAGCGAGTAGCCCTTGACGGGATAGACTGGCAGCGCAAGGCCGAGGGGCTTCAGGAACTCGCGCGAGTAGCTCCCGAACGCCAGCACGTAGCGGTCCGCGGTCAGGACGCTGTCTTTCACACGCACGCCGGTCACCTGACCGCCGGTCGTGACCAGACCGTCGACCGCTTGGCCGAAGCGGAAGTCGACGCCCTGCGCCTTGCACAGCGCGGCCAGCGAGGTCGTGAACAGGTGGCAGTCGCCGGTCTCGTCGTTGGGCAGGCGCAGTCCGCCGAAGAGCCGATCGCGCGCCTGCGCCAGTGCCGGCTCGGCGCGCACAAGCTGATCGCGATCGAGCAGTTCATAGGGCACGTTGCAATCCCGGAGCACTGCGACATCGCGATGAACAGCATCGAGTTGCGCTTCGCTCCGAAACAGCTGCAGGGTGCCGCCGCTGCGCTGTTCGTACTGGATGCCGGTCTCGGCCCGAAGCTGCTGGAGGCAGCTGCGGCTGTACTCCGCCACCCGAAGCATTCGCTCCTTGTTGATCGCATAGCGATCGGACGAGCAGTTTCGCAACATCGAGGCCATCCAGCTCAGCTGAAACAGGCTGCCGTCCGGTCGGATCAGCAGCGGCGCGTGCTTCTGGAACATCCACTTCAGGGCCTTCAGTGGAATGCCCGGAGCTGCCCACGGCGTCGAATAGCCCGGCGAGATCTGACCGGCGTTCGCAAAACTCGTCTCAAGGGCCGGCGAAGGTTGTCTGTCCAGCACGGTCACCGACGCACCGGCCCGGGCCAAGTAATAGGCAGAGGTCATTCCGATCACGCCGCTGCCAAGAACGATCACCTTCATACTGCATCCTCGATGAGTGAATCGCGACACTTTAGTGAAGTGGGTGCAGTGAATGTCATCGAGTTGCGATAGGATCTCAGCGACTTTCCCTGCGACACCGACGCATCGGGTCTCGCTGCAATCAAGTGCTCTGCCTCATGCCGGACCTCGATCGAATCGACCGAAAAATCCTGACGATCCTTCAGACTGAAGGGCGCATCCCGATGACGGAACTGTCCGGGCGCGTGGGTCTCTCGACGTCGCCTTGCTCGGAGCGCGTCAAGCGCATGGAGCGAAACGGGGTGATCACCGGCTACGCCGCGCGACTGTCTCCCGAGGCGCTGGGCAAGTCACTGCTCGTGTTCGTCGAGATCAAGCTTGCCGCGAAATCAGAGGACATCTTCGACAAGGTGCGCAAGGAGCTTCTTCATGTTCCGGACGTGCAGGAGTGTCATCTTGTCTCGGGAGCGTTCGACTACCTGGTGAAAGCCAGGTTGGGGGGAATGGCCGAGTACCGGCGGCTGTTGGGCGAAATCCTCAGGAAGCTTCCCGTCGCCGCCGAGTCTCACAGCTACGTCGTGATCGAAGAGCTGAAGGAAAGCCTGACGTTGAGATTGGACCGGTGAGGTGTCGGCAACGCCTCCGGCATTCGCCCCGGGCCTAGAAGACGCTCTTCGTGCATCCACCATCGACACGCAGCGCCGCACCCGTGGTCCCCGATGAAAGTGGGCTGGCGATGTAGGCGACCATGGAGGCGATCTCCTCTGGTGCTTCAAAGCGCTTGATGAGCGAGGTCGGTCGTGCCTTCTCGAAGAACTCCCGTTCATAGGACTCGAATGACTTGCCGTCGGCCTTGGCAAGCGCTTCGACGAACTCGCCGACACCGCGAGATTTCGTTGGCCCGGGCAAGACGCTGTTGACCGTGATGTCGGTGCCGACCAGCGATTCGGCGAGCCCCCTCGCCACGGCGAGTTGAGCAGTCTTCGTCATCCCGTAGTGAATCATCTCCGCCGGAATTTGCAGCGCGCTTTCGCTCGAGATGAAGATGATGCGACCCCAATTCGCACGCTTCATGGCGGGCAGGCACAGACGCGCGAGCCGGACGCCGCTCAGCACGTTCACATCGAAGAAGCGCATCCAGTCCTCGTCGGGAATGTCCTCGAAGGGCTTGGGTTCGAAGATGCCGAGGTTGTTGACGAGGATCTCGATGTTCGGGAACCGGGCGACCAGCGCCTCGGCCGCTGCACGGGTGCTCAGGTCGCCAGCGAAGCCCAGGACTTCGCCGCCATCGGCTGCGTTGATCTGCGCGACGGCGGCGTCGACAGATGCCTGCGATCGACCGTTGACGATCACCCGTGCGCCTTCGGCCGCCAGCGCCGCTGCGATGGCGTGTCCGATGCCTGCTGTGCTCCCGGAGACCAACGCAAGCTTGCCATTGAGTTTCAGGTCCATGAGTGTCCGCCTTCGCCGCGTCTGAGTGGATCGTGACGGAATCCTTGCACGGATCGGTTGCCCGCGCGGCGTGCTCAGGAAATGCGCACCGGACCGCGTCGATCACGCATGATCAGCCTTGCCGGCAGCGTCGGCCAGCTTGGCAAGGGCACGGTCGAAGAACCACGGCGTTGTGTTGCGATCCTGAGCCTGCTCCTTGCGGCGGATGGCGTTGCGCACGACCAGGCTGCCCACATAGCGGAAGGGCTCGGGCGGAAACTGGCCTCGCGGGCCTTGCGTCAATCCGGAGCGTGTCCAGGCGTTGTCTTGGTCGAGCGCGAGCGAGGACAGGATTTGCCCGCCCATGAAGGTCGGGCCGACGCCGTTCCCGGAATAGCCGAAGCCGTAGAAGATGGCCGGATGCCGGTTCAGGCGCCCGAAGAAGGGGAGGCCGGTGGCCGAGCGATCCGATGCACCATTCCAGCTCGCCGCCACGGGGACGTCGGCAAACGCCGGGAAGAATCTGGCCAGCGCCTTCGTCATTGCGCCGAGATAGGGCGAAGGCTGGTCGAATACCGGGATCATGCGCGCGTCGTACGCGAAGGTGTTGCCGCCCTTGCCAAGCATGATCCGGCCGTCGCTCGTGTTGTGATAGTAGTAGACGAAGGTGCGTGAATCGAGCACGGCGACGCCGCTCGTCAGGCCGATGCGAACCAGCTGTTCCGGCCGGGCTTCGGTGATGACCATGTCGCTCGAGACCACGACAATGTTGCGCTTGAACTGCGGAAATGAGGTGGCCATCCAGGCGTTCAAGGCGAGCACGACTTTTCCCGCGATCACCTTTCCGGTTGCGGTACGCACCACCGGCGTTGCGCTCTCCTCGAGGCCCGACATCGCCGACTGCTCGTAGATGCGCACGCCCATTTCCAGCGCAACGCGGCGAAGCCCGCGCACCAGCTTGCCCGGTTGCACCGTCGCACCCTGCGGCGAGAACACGCCGCCCAGATGCTGACGCGACCCGGCCCTGCGAACCACATCTTCCACGGGCAAGGTCGAGTAGGTGTTGATCTGTCGCCGCGCGAGCTCAGTGATCACGCCGTCCGAGCTTCCCAGCTGCGCGGCGGCGGTCGCGGTGTAGAGCACACCATCGCGGCGCAGATCGCAGGCGATCGCGTGCTGTCGCGTGAACGCTTCGATCTGGCCGATCGCCTCCTCGGAAGCGCGCACCAGGCGGATGGCCTCGGTCTCGCCGAACAGGCGTTGCAGTGTCAGGAACTTGGTCGCCCACGACAGCATGCATCCGCCATTGCGGCCGCTCGCGCCGGCGCCGCAGATGTCGGCCTCGAGGATCACGACGTCGAGCTGCGGTGCCTGCTGCTTGATCTGCAGCGCAGTCCACAGCCCGGTGTAGCCGCCGCCGACGATGCAGACGTCGGCGCGGGTGTCGCCGAGCAGCGGCGGCAATGGGGTCGGGTCGTCGGCCAGCGCCTGGGCGAGCCAGAACGGGCGTTGCTTCATCAGGCTGTCAGCAGCGAGGCCGCTCCGTGAAAGGCGTAGTTCAGGTCGTGCGCCACTTCGCGGCAGGTGACCTTGCCGAACGCGACATTCAGGCCGTTGCGCAGGTGTTCGTTGTCGCGCAACGCTTGCCGCCAGCCCTTGTTGGCGATCTGCAGTGCAAACGGCAGCGTTGCATTGTTGAGCGCGTGCGTCGAGGTTCGCGGCACGCCGCCCGGCATGTTGGCGACGCAGTAGTGAACGACCTTGCCGACGAGATAGGTCGGTTCGGCGTGCGTTGTCGCGTGCGCCGTTTCGCAGCAGCCGCCCTGGTCGATCGCAACGTCGACGATCACCGCGCCGGGCTTCATCGCATCGACCATCGCGCGCGTCACCAGCTTCGGGGCCGCGGCGCCGGGGATCAGCACGCCGCCGATCACGAGGTCGGCGTCGAGCACATGCTGTTCGACGTTGTCCTGGTTCGAATAGACGGTGGTGACGCGCGCACCCAGCAGGCGATCCATGCGGCGCAGCACGTCGAGGCTGCGGTCGATCACGACGACTTGCGCACCGGTGCCGACGGCCATCTGCGCGGCATTCGAGCCGACCACGCCGCCCCCGAGAATCACGATCTTGGCGGCCGGCACACCGGCCACGCCACCGAGCAGGATGCCCGAGCCGCCGTGCGCCTTCTCGAGGCAGTACGCGCCGGCCTGGATCGACATGCGGCCGGCGACTTCGGACATCGGCGCCAGCAGCGGCAGTCCGCCGCCGGTTTGCGTGACGGTCTCGTAGGCGATGCAGACGGCGCCGCTCTCGACCAGCTCCTTGCATTGCAGCGGATCGGGTGCCAGATGCAGGTACGTGAACAGGATCTGGCCCTCGCGCAGCATAGCGCGCTCGGCGTCCTGCGGCTCCTTGACCTTGACGATCATGTCGGCCGTGGCAAACACTTCCCTGGCGCTCGCGAGAATCGTCGCGCCGACCTTCTGGTAGGCCGCGTCGGTGGCGCCGATGCCGCTGCCGGCGCCGGTCTCGACGCTGACCTTGTGGCCGTTGGCGACCATCTCCCGAACCGACGACGGTGTCAGGCCGACGCGGTACTCATGGTTCTTGATTTCCTTCGGTACGCCGATGTGCATTTGATGCTCCGGTTCGAAAAGGGGTTTACCAAGGCAGCGAATAGGTCTTGGTGTTGGTGAAGCTCTTCATCGCTTCGAGCACACCTTCCTTGTGACCCAGGCCCGAGTCCTTGATGCCGCCGAACGGCGTGAGTTCGAGCCGGTAGCCGGGCACCTCGCGCACGTTCACGCTGCCGACCTTGAGCTCGCGGATGAAGCGCGTGATGTAGTCGAGCCGGTTGGTGCAGACCGCCGACGACAGGCCGTAGGCCGTGCCGTTGGACAAGCGGATCGCCTCGTCGATGCTGCCAAAACGAATCACCGGTGACACCGGGCCGAAGGTCTCGTGCTTGGCCACCGTCATCTCGGCATCGACCCGGTCGAGCACGGTCGGTGAATACAGCGCGCCGCGGCGGACATTGCCGCACAACAGCTTCGCGCCGGCATCGATGGCCTCGTTGACGACGGCTTCGAACTGGATCGCGGCGGCCTCGTCGATCACCGTGCCCATGTCGACGCGCGGGTCCATCGGGTCGCCGAACTTCAGCGCCCGGGTCTTCGCGACCAGTTTCTCGACGAACTCGTCGGCGACGCGCTCGTGCACCAGCATGCGCTTGATCGCGGTGCAGCGCTGACCCGAGTTCTTGTACGAACCGCCGGCCGCGAGTGTGGCGGCCTCTTCGACGTCGGCGTCTTCCATCACGATGATCGGATCGTTGCCGCCGAGTTCGAGAATCTGGCGCTTGTACGCGGCCTTGCCGGCGATGTACTTGCCGATCGCCACGCCGCCCGTGAAGGTCACGAGGTCGACGTCGGCGTTGGTCAGCATCTCGTCGGCGATCTCGCGCGGATCGCCGGTGACGACCGACAGCATCTGCGGCGGCAAGCCGGCCTCGTAGAGGATGTCGGCGAGGATGAAGGCGGTCAGCGGCGTCTTCTCGCTCGGCTTCAGCACGACGCGGTTGTTGGTCGCGATCGCCGGCGCGATCTTGTGGATCACCTGGTTCAACGGGTGGTTGAACGGCGTGATCGCGGTGATCACACCGAGCAGTGGCTCGCGCATCGTGTAGACCTTGCGACTCTTGCCGTGGTGCGTCAGGTCGCACGAGAACACCTGGCCGTCGTCGACCAGCGCCTGGTTCGCGGCGAACAGCAGTACGTCGGAGGCGCGGCCGACTTCGTACAGCGAGTCCTTGCGGCACAGGCCGGATTCGAGCGTGATCGTGCGCGAGATCTCGTCGAGGCGCGAAGCGATGATCTCGCCGGCGCGCATCAGGATCTTGTAGCGCTCGTAGCGGGTCAGCGTCGGCGTGTAGTCGCGGGCGATGCGGTAGGCGCGACGCACGTCTTCGAGCGTCGCTTTCGGCACCGTGGCAATGACTTCGCCGGTGTACGGATACGTGACATCGATGACGCGGTCGCGGTGGATCTTTTCACCGCCGATGCGCAGGGCCTCGTGACGGATGGCGGGTATGGCTGATTGGGATTGGCTCATCTGGATTCTCCGGGTGCCGCGTTACCGGGCGTGGTTCAGGGCGAGATCGAAGGCATCGAAGTTACGCAGCCGACGGCCGCTGTCAATGCCGCTCATCGTGCGGTTGCTGATCAGCGGCACGCGCTGCTCGGACACACCACCGTGAGACCGCAGCGGCACCTCCAGCGCGGAAAGGTCGTGCCGGCTCTTCGCCGTGCCGATCACCGTGTTGCGCTCACTGACGACGACGATGTCGCCGATGCGATCCGGCGGCAACTCGAAGCGTTGTGCGGCTTCGCTGCGAGACAGCACCGACTCCATGCCCGGCACCTGCTTGATGCGCTCGGTCCAGGCGGCGGCCGTGGCGGGGTCCGGCGCGTAGACGGTCGCGAACGAACCGAGCGCGCCGTGGTGCACGACGTACGGGTCGGTGATGGGCAGAATGACGCGCGCCGCGCCCGCGCCGTACCACTCGTCGAGCACATCCTGCAGGTAGATGACGTTGGGCTGGCCGTCGCTGCCGTGCTTGTCGTTCATGCCGTGGTCGGCCGTCAGCACGATGGTCGCGCCGAGCGCGTCGAGCTGTGCCAGGTAACCGTCCATCATCTGGTAGAACGCGTTCGCGGCCGGGCTGCCCGGAGCCGCCTTGTGTTGCACGTAGTCGGTGGTCGACAGGTACATCAGGTCGGGGCGGCGTGTCTCCATCAGTTTGACGCCCGCAGCGAAGACGAACTCGGACAACTCGGCGCTGTACACCGAAGGAACCGGCATGCCCACCATGGCCACCACGTCGGTGATGCCGTTCTCGGCGAGCGTCGCCTGATCGGCTTTCTCGGACGAGAAGCAAATCCCCGTCATGTGGTTGCCGAGCAGCTTGCGCAGCTTGTCCTTGGCGGTGATGACTCCCACCTTGGCGCCTGCATCGGCGAACGCTGCCAGCAGCGTGCCGGCGCGCAAGTACTTGGGGTCGTTCATCATCACTTCCTGGCCGAGCTCGCGGTCGAAGAAGTAGTTGCCGCAAATGCCGTGGACCGAAGGTGGCGCGCCGGTCACGATCGACAGGTTGTTGGGGTTGGTGAACGACGGGATCACGCAGTCGGCCAGCAGATTGGCGCCGGACTTCATCATGCGTTCGAGCGTCGGTGCGATGCCGGCCGCCACTGCGGCGTCGAGGTAGGCCGGCTCGCAGCCGTCGACGCAGAAGACCACGACCGGGCGATTCATCCAGCGATAGCTTCGACCATTGACTTGGAGTGTCTTGGATGTCATTTGGGGTCCTTGAGAGGTGAAGGGAAATTGGAGGCGGTCGCGGCGGCGTCGATGCGCCCGAGCGCCTTGTGCATGCGCGCACGGCTCTCGGCGACGTGTCGGCGCATCGCGGCGCCGGCGCGATCCGGATCGCCGCTGGCGATGGCGTCGACGATGGCGCGGTGCTCGTCGACCGACACGCGCAGGCCGCCGCCGCTGTCGAGCGCGCGCATTCGGAACAGCAGCAGTTCCTTGGTCAGGCGCTTGTAGGTCTCGGTCAGCTTGCGGCTTCCCGCGGTGTCGAGCAGCATGTCGTGGAACTGGAGGTTGAGCTGCGCGTACTGCTCGGTTTTCTGCGCCTGGGCTGCCGACTTCATCGGCGCCAGCATCGCCTTGAGACGCTTCAACGCATCCGGTTTCATGGCACGCGCGACGCGCCGGCCAATGATCTCCTCGAGGGCTTCGCGCAGTTCGTAGATCTCGTCGGCTTCCTCGAACGAGATTTCACGCACGAAGACGCCGCGATTCTTGGCGTTGCGCACCAGCCCGGTTTCCTCGAGCGCCCGCAGCGCTTCGCGGATCGGGCCGCGGCTTGTATTGAAGCGAAGCGCCAGTTCGCTCTCGTTGATGCGAGTGCCGACGGCGAGCTCGCCCGTCATGATGAGCCGCTCGATCTCTTCCTGCATCAGCATCGGCAGCGAGCTGGATTGCAGAAAGGCCAAGGCAGTGGTTGCGTCGTTTGTCTTCATGGCTTCAATTCTCGTCGACGCAATGTAAATTGTCAACAATCCACGATTGACAGTCGCCATATGACGATCTACAGTTTCTTCATCGACACGAGAACAAGCTCGGATCGACCCCACGCCCTCACAGGAGAACCCGATGAACATCAGTCAAAGCACGCGCCGACGTTGCCTCGCCATCTGTGCGGTGGCACTGGGCGTTGCCGCCACCGCCGTGCATGCCCAGCAGAAGACCTCGTTGCTGGTCTACACGGCGCTCGAGACCGACGCGATGAAGCTCTACAAGGACGGTTTCGAGAAGGCCAACCCGGACATCGAAGTGAAGTGGGTCCGCGATTCGACCGGCATCGTGACCGCCAAGCTGCTGGCCGAAAAGGCGAATCCACAGGCCGATGTCGTGGCCGGACTGGCGGCAAGCAGCCTGGCCTTGCTCGAACAGGAGGGCATGCTGGTGGCTTACGAGCCCAAGGGCTTCAAGGAGCTCAACCCCGCGTACTCAGACACCAAGCGCCCGCCGGCCTGGGTCGGCATGGACGTCTGGGCCGCCACGATCTGCTTCAACCGCGTCGAAGCGCAGAAGCGCGGCCTGCCCAAGCCGGAGAGCTGGAAGGATCTGGCCAAACCGATCTACAAGGGTGCGATCGTGATGCCGCATCCCGCGTCCAGCGGCACCGGCTACCTCGACGTGTCCTCCTGGCTGCAGATGTGGGGCGAGCCCGAGGCCTGGAAGTACATGGACGCATTGCACGAGAACATCGCGCAATACGTGCACTCGGGCTCCAAGCCGTGCAAGCAGGCTGGTGCCGGCGAGTTCCCGATCGGCATCTCGTTCGAGTTTCGCGCGCATCAGGTGATGAAGTCGGGTTCGCCGGTCGATCTGATCTTTCCCAGGGAAGGCCTGGGCTGGGACATCGAAGCCACCAGTCTGATGAAGACCAGCAAGAAGATGGTGCAAGCCAGGCGCTTTGCCGACTGGATGGCGAGCAAGGAGGCGAACCAGATCACCGCCAACTGGTGGGCCATCGTTGCCTATCCGGGTGTGGCCAAGAAGCTGGAGGGCATCCCCGAAAACTACGAAAAGCTGCTGGCCAGGAACGACATCAATTGGGCGGCGAAGAACCGCGAGCGCATCCTGGCCGAGTGGGGCAAGCGCTATGACGGCAAGGCCGAGCCCAAGCCTTAGGTCGAGGTCGCGATTGCGACCCAACGGACGCTGCCACCGCGGCGGCGTCCAGCTCAACAACGAGTGCGAAAAATGGACATGACCACGGCCCAACTCATCGCCAGGGAACAGCACACCGCTGCGGCGCTCGAACTCGTCGGCGTGAAGAAGGACTTCGAGTCTTTCAGCGCGTTGCGCGACATTCACCTGCGCATCAACCCCGGCGAGATGGTGTGCTTTCTCGGCCCTTCGGGCTGCGGCAAAACGACGCTGCTGCGCATCATCGCCGGGCTCGAGACGCAGACCTCGGGGCGCATCCTGCAAATGGGCCGCGACGTGTCGTGGTTGCCGCCCGACAAACGGGACTACGGCATCGTGTTCCAGTCGTACGCGCTGTTCCCGAACCTGACGATCGCCGACAACGTCGGCTACGGGCTGGTCAACAGCAGGGCGAAGCGCGCCGACGTCAAGGCCCGGGTCGACGAGCTGCTCAAACTGGTCGGCCTGCCGACCTCGGGCCAGAAGTATCCGAGCCAGCTCTCGGGTGGCCAGCAACAGCGCGTGGCGCTGGCCCGCGCGCTGGCGACAAAGCCGGGGTTGCTGCTGCTGGACGAGCCGCTGTCCGCGCTCGATGCGATCGAGCGGGTCCGGCTGCGGGGTGAGATCCGGCGCCTGCAAAAGCAGGTCGGCATCACCACCATCATGGTCACGCACGATCAGGAAGAGGCGCTGTCGATGGCCGACCGCATCGTGGTCATGAACCACGGCGTCATCGAACAGGTCGGCACGCCAATGGACGTCTACGAGCGGCCGGCCACGCCCTTCGTCGCCGACTTCGTCGGCAAGGTCAACGTGCTGCGCGCGCAGGCGCTGGGCGGCAATCGCTTCCGCGTCGGCGACATCGATCTGCAGTGCGATGCCTGCGAAACGACGTTCACAACGGGCGAGGCGGTGAACCTGTACCTGCGGCCCGAAGACCGCGTGGCCGAGCATCTCCTGCCGGACACGCCGAACCGCATGCGTGTGCGCATCACCAAGGTCGAGTTCCTCGGCGGCCTGTGCGTCGCCGAAGTGACCGCAGACGCTTTGCGTGGGCAGGTACTCGGGCTGAACTTCTCACTGAACCAGCTGCACGATCTGGACATTCGCGAAGGCAACCATCTCGACATCGCGCTGCGCGCGAGCCGCATCCGTGCCTTTGCGTCCCCGAAGGTTGCGGCATGAGCACACTGGCGCAACCCGCTCCCGCAAGCTGGGGCCGCAGCGGCATGCGTTGGAGCCGGGACGAAATCATCGCGCGCGCCGTGCTGGTGCTTGTCATGGGGTTGCTGTTTGTCTTCCTCATTGCACCGCTGTTCACGATCCTGGTCCATGCGGTTCAGGGCAAGGACGGCCGCTTCGTCGGGCTGACCCACTTCGTCACCTACTTCCAGACCCCCAGCCTGATGCGCGCCGCGTGGAACTCGATTTGGGTCGCGACGCTCACGGTCCTGATCTCGGTGCCGATCGCCTTCGTGTTCGCGTATGCGCTGACGCGCAGCTGCATGCCGGCTCCGCTCAAGGCCACCTGCCGGCTGATCGCGCTGATCCCGTTGCTGGCACCGTCGCTGCTGTCGGCGATCTCGTTCGTGCAGTGGTTCGGCAACCAGGGGGCGCTCAAGTTCCTGCTCGGCGGGGCATCGATCTACGGCGCACCGGGCATCGTCCTCGCGGAGGTCTACAACACCTTCCCGCACGCGTTGATGATTTTGGTGACCGCCTTGTCGCTCGCCGATGGCCGGCTCTACGAAGCCGCGACGGCGCTGAAGACGCGTCCGGCGCGCCAGTTCTTCACCATCACGCTGCCCTCTTGCAAGTACGGCCTGGCGAGCGCCGCGACGGTGGTGTTCACCTACGTCATCAGTGACTTCGGGGCGCCGAAGGTGATCGGGGGCAATTTCAACGTGCTGTCGGTCGATGTTTTCAAGCAGGTCGTCGGCCAGCACAACTTCTCGATGGGCGCGGTGGTCGGGTTGCTGCTGCTGATTCCCTCCATCCTCTCGTTCGCGATCGACTATGTCGTGCGGCGCAAGGTGAAAGCGCAGCTGACCGCGCGCTCGGTGCCGCACAGCCCGAAGCCGCGCCGGCTCGCCGACGGCTTGCTGATGCTGTTCTGCGGCCTGGTCTGCGCGTTTCTGCTGGCGACCATCGGCATGGCGATCTACACGTCGGTGATCAAGCTGTGGCCGTACGACCTGACGTTCACGCTGAAGCACTATCACTTCGCGCTGGTCGAGAGCGACATGGCGGCCGCGTACACCAACAGCCTGGTCCTGTCGGGCGCGACGGCGCTCGGCGGCTCGGTGATCGTCTTCATCGGCGCCTACCTGATCGAGAAGACGCGCAACCTCGGCGTGCTGCGGCCGGCGATGCACCTGATGGCCGTGCTGTCGATGGCTGTGCCGGGGCTGGTGCTCGGGCTGGGCTATGTGATGTTCTTCAACCACCCGGCCAACCCGCTGAACTTCCTGTACCAGACGATGGCGATCCTGATCCTGTCGACGATCGTCCACTACTACACGTCGAGCCACCTCACCGCGGTGACGGCGTTGAAGCAGATCGACAACGAGTTCGAGGCCGTGTCATCGTCGCTCAAGGTGCCCTTCTTCAAGACGTTCGTGCGCGTGACGATCCCGGTGTGTCTGCCGGCGATTCTCGACATCGCCCGCTACTACTTCGTCGTCTCGATGGCCAGCCTGTCTTGCGCGATCTTTCTCTACAGCCCCGAGACGATCCTCGCCTCGGTGGCGATCATGCACCTCGACGATGCCGGTGACATCGGGCCAGCCGCGGCCCTCGCCAGCCTGATCGTCGTCACATCGACGATCGTCTGCATCGTGTATTCGCTGCTGACCCGCGTGCTTCTGGCGCGCACGCAGGCGTGGCGCAACCTGCATCGCGGATAAGTTTCTTCGACCCCCCACCATCCCCACACGTGGAGACATCATGACCTCGAACCCACACCCGATCCTGCTGACCCCCGGCCCGCTCACCACCTCCGACCGCACGCGAGAAGCGATGCTGCGCGACTGGGGATCGTGGGACGGAGACTTCAACCAGATCACCGCACGGATTCGCCAGCAGGTCTTGCGCATCGTCCAGGGCGAAGGCACACACGAGTGCGTGCCGCTGCAAGGCAGCGGCACGTTCTCGGTCGAAGCGGCGATCGGCACGCTCGTGCCGCGCGACGGTCACGTGCTGGTGCCCAACAACGGCGCCTACTGCCAGCGCATCGCGAAAATCTGCCGGGTGCTCGGCCGCAAGGTGACAACACTCGACTACACCGAAGCGCAGCAGGTCCTGGCCGCCGATGTCGATCGCGTGCTCGCCGCCGATCCGACGATCACGCACGTCGCGCTCGTCCACTGCGAGACCGGCACCGGCGTTCTGAATCCGCTGCACGAGATCGCAGTCGTGGCGGCCAAGCACGGGCGCGGCCTGATCGTCGATGCGATGAGCTCGTTCGGTGCGCTCGAGATCGACGCGCGCGAGACGCCTTTCGACGCGGTCGTCGCCGCCTCCGGCAAATGCCTGGAGGGGGTGCCCGGCATGGGATTCGTGATCGTCAGGCGCAGCACGCTCGAGAAGTGCGAAGGCAACTCCCACTCGCTGGCCATGGATCTCTACGACCAGTGGGTCTACATGGAGAAGACCACCCAGTGGCGCTTCACGCCGCCGACCCACGTCGTCGCAGCGCTCGACCAGGCGATCGCCCAGTATGTCGAGGAAGGCGGGCTGGAAGCGAGAGGTGCTCGCTACGCACGCAACTGCAAGGCACTTGTCGATGGTCTGGGCGCGCTGGGACTGCGGCCATTCCTGGACGCATCGATTCAAGCCCCCATCATCGTGACGTTTCACGCGCCCGATGATCCGAACTACAACTTCAAGGCTTTCTATCAGGAGGTCAAGAAGCGCGGCTACATCCTCTATCCGGGCAAGCTGACCCAGCTCGAAACCTTCCGCGTCGGCTGCATGGGCCATTTCGGCGAGGCAGGAATTCCCGGTGCCGTGGCCGCGATTGCCGAGACACTCAGTGCGATGGGCATCGAGCGGCGGTCGATGAAGACGCTTGCGGCGGCGTGACACGCCGCTGGTGACTTCATCGTCACGCAAAAACGTTGGCGTCGATCAACACCGGACCCGAGAAACCCGGGTCGCCAAGGCGAGCGCCGGCGGTTGGCTTGGCCTTTCCTGTGGCCGGCTCCTCAGAAGCGCTGCTCGCTCTGCTGCGCACCCGCGGTGCGGCGGATCGCGCTGTGGCCTGTCCCCCTTCTGGTGGATACCGCGCCACGGCCAATGTGTCGATGATCCCCACCATGGCCGGCGATGGGACGCTGGCTGGAGCGGATCACATGCACTTCGACGAACGCAAGATTGGTGACTACCGTGTCTTCACAGGCGCACTCGAAGGACCGCAGGGCGACGGCTACATCGCAGCGCTGATCGTGCAGCGCGAGCAGGGCGGCTCGGCGCGCGAGATCCTGCGCGACGAGAGCCTGGCCTGCGGCCACCGCTGGCCCTCGGCCGATGCCGCACTGGCCTATGCGATGAGCAAGGCGCACGACGTGATCCGCAAACAGGCGCCGCTGCTCACCTGCTGAGTGCACTGTACCCGCCGGGCCGCCCAAGGCCCCGCGTTCTCATGGGCCTTCGCCCGGCGCCTCACAGGGGCTGCCTTTAGACTCTGCGCACATTTTCAGCCCCGCGCAGAAAGCCGTCCCCGATGCCCCACAACGTCAGCCTGATCTCCACGATTGCCGCGGGATTCGGCTTGGCGATGATTTTTGGCTACATCGCCGCGCGTCTGAAGGTTCCGCCGCTGGTCGGCTACCTGTTCGCCGGCATTCTGATCGGGCCGGCGACGCCGGGCTTCGTCGCCGATGTCGATCTCGCCGGCCAACTCGCCGAAATCGGCGTGATGCTGCTGATGCTCGGGGTCGGACTGCACTTCTCGTTGAAGGACCTGCTCGCGGTCAGGCGGATTGCGATTCCCGGTGCGCTGCTGCAAATCGCGGTCGCGACGGCACTGGGCATGGGCACCTCCATGCTGTGGGGCTGGAGCCTCGGCGCGTCGATCGTCTTCGGCCTCGCGCTCTCGGTCGCGAGCACGGTCGTGCTGCTGCGGGCACTTGAAGCGCGCGGCGTGCTCGAATCGGTCAACGGCCAGATCGCAGTCGGCTGGCTGATCGTCGAAGACCTGGTGATGGTGCTGGTGCTGGTGCTGCTGCCGGCCGTCGCACCGCTGCTCGGCGGCAGCGGCACCGAGGGTGCCGCGCCCGACTCGAACATCTGGGCCACGCTGGTCATCACGCTCGCGAAGGTCGGTGCGTTCATCGCGCTGATGCTGGTGGTCGGCCGGCGCGTGTTCCCGAAGCTGCTGTGGTTGGTCGCGCGCACCGGCTCGCGCGAGTTGTTCACCTTGTGCGTGATCGCCGGTGCGGTCAGCGTCGCCTACGGCTCGGCCAAGCTGTTCGATGTGTCGTTCGCGCTCGGCGCGTTCTTCGCCGGGATGATGATGCGCGAGTCCGAGTTCAGCCACCGTGCGGCCGACGAATCGCTGCCGCTGCGCGATGCGTTCTCGGTGCTGTTCTTCGTCTCGGTCGGCATGCTGTTCGACCCGCGCGTGCTGCTCGACGAGCCGCTGCGCGTGCTCGCGGTGGTTGCGATCATCATGGTTGGCAAGACGATCGCGGCGGTCGTGCTGGTGGTCGCGTTCCGCTACCCGCTGAACAGCGCACTGACCGTCGGCGCGAGCCTGGCGCAGATCGGCGAGTTCTCGTTCATCCTCGCCGGGCTGGGCGTCGCGCTGAAGCTGCTGCCGGTCGAAGGGCAGAGCCTGATCCTGGCCGGCGCACTGATCTCGATTGCGCTCAATTCACTGTTGTTCAGCGCGATCGAGCCGGTGCAGGCGTGGCTGCGCAAGCGCTCGGCATTGGCGCGGCGGCTGGAGCAGCCCGACGACCCGTTCGCCGAGTTGCCAATGAGCACCGACGAAACACTGCTGACCGGTCAGGTCGTGCTGGTCGGCTACGGCCGCGTCGGCAAGCGCATCGCGCAGGAGCTCACCGCGCAGCGCATCCCGTTCGTCGTTGCCGAACAGAACCGCGAGTTCGTCGAGAAGCTGCGTGCGCAGGGCGTGCCGGCGGTGAGTGGCGACGCCACCGAGCCGGCGGTTCTGATCCAGGCACACATCGCACAGGCCGCGATGCTCGTGATCGCCACGCCCGACACGCTCGGCGTGCGCAAGATGGTCGAGGCGGCGAAGGCGCTGAATCCCGGGATCGAGGTCGTCGTGCGCAGCCACAACGAGGAAGAAGCGAAGCTGCTCGAAGCCGAACACGTCGGCAAGGTCTTCATGGGCGAGCACGAACTGGCGCACGGCATGGCCGGCCATGTGCTCGCGCGCATGGGGCACGGCGCGGCCGCGGCTCACTAAAAAACGCCGCGCAGGGCGCGCGGCGGTCTGCGTCAGATCAGGCGGCGAGTGCGGCCGTTGCGGCGGCGAGGCACTTGTTGCACCTGCCCAAGCCCGGCAGGCGCGGGTCGGGCTTGCCGTCGCCAGTCTTGAAGTTGGCTTGGCAGCGGCGGCAGACGTACATCTTCGAACTCGACATCATCGGCTTGACACCGGGCTCGCCGGCCGGGCGGGCGGCGACGTATTCGGCTTGGGTCTGACGCAGTTTCTGCGTGGTGTCCGAAGCGGCAGGGGGGGTGGGACGACGGGTGGCCATTGGCGGTCCTGAAAAGAGGGGTGCGGACGACCGTGGAGCTTGACGCCAATCACGGGCAACCCCTCGATTGTCCCAGCATTCCGGATTTCGCGCGCAATCCCATGCCGGAACGGTTCAAGGGATTGTGTTTCCTCTCGTCACACCGCCCACTCGCAAGTCTCGCTCACGGGGCGCTCAAGCCGGTGCCCAGGTCGAGGTCGAGCCTGGCGGCGGGCACGATCACGACGCTCGGTGAAGCGCCTCTCAACGCATCGACGAACTTCGCCGACTCGCCCGCCACGACCACGCGCCGGCCGCCCGGGCCCAGATTCGCCGTCGCGTAGCGCTGCACATCGGCAGCGTCGACGGCCGACAGCGCCTGGATGCGGGTGCGCAGGTCGTCCGCCGGCAAGCCGGCGACGATCAGCGATTTGACCGCGGCGCCCAACCCGGCCGTCGTCTCGACGCTGCGGCTGAAGTCACCGATCAGCGTGGCCTTGCGCGCCGCGAGTTCGTCGGCGCTGACCGGGGCGGCAGCGAGCCGGTCGAGTTCGGCCTGCACCAGCGTCACGACCTCGGCCGCCGATTCGTTCTTGGTCTGAACCACCGCGCGCAGCGAGCCGCCGCCCGGGCGGGCGTCGAGGCCGCTGCCGGCCGAGTAGCTCAGGCCGCGGCGGATGCGGATCTCCTGGTTCAGCCGCGACGAGAAGCCGCCACCGAGCACCGAGTTCAACACCGCGGCGGTTGCGCGATCGGCGCCGAGCGGCGGCAGCGCTGCGGCGACGATCACCGCGGCCTGGCCGGATTGCGGCATGTCGATTGCCGCAGCGGTCTGCGGCAGGGCGGTATTGGCGAGCGTCACGACCGCCGGCGTCGCGCCGCCGGCCGTCTTCCACGCACCGAAGTGGCGACGCGCGAGGCGCAGGGCGGTCTCGGCATCGAGGTCGCCGGCGAGCACGAGCACCGCGTTGTCGGGTCGATAGCGGGCCGCGTGCAGCGCGACCAGCTCGGCGCGCGTGATCTTCGCCAGCGAGGCCGGCGTGCCGCTGGCCGGGTGGCCGTAGGCGCCGGCGCCGTAGAGCAGCCGCTGCGCGGCGAGCGACGCGAGCCGGCCGGGTTGGCTGTACGCGACCTTCAACTCGTCGAGCGACTGGGTGCGCAGGCGGTCCAGCTCGGCCGGCGCGAACGCAGGCTGTTGCACGACCTCGGCGACGAGCGCCAGCGCCGGGTCGAGCTTGGGCACGCTGACCGTGATCGCGACTTCGGACTGATGCCAGCCCGAGCCGCTATCAAGCGCACCGCCGAGCGACTCGGCGGCCTGCGCGAGCTGCGTCGCACTGTGATTTCGCGTGCCCTTGGTCAGCAGCCCGGCCGTCATCGACGCGAGCCCGGCGCGCTCGGGCGGGTCGACCTCGCTGCCCGACAGCACGACCAGTTGCGCGGTGACGAGCTGTACGCCGCGGCGTTCGGCCAGCACGACGCGCAAGCCGTTCGCCAAGCGCTGCTCGACGGGCGGGCGAATCGCGAACGGGCGCGGCGCGCCGGGCTGCGGTGGCGTGTCGACCGCCTGCGCCTGCGCCTGCGCGATGCCGGTGAGGCTGGTCACGAACACGGCGAGCGCGAGCAGGGAATGCCTCTTGGTCGCGCTCATTTCGCGGCACCTTCCTGAACATACTGCAGCGTCAGCTTGTGCGCGCCGGCCACGTAACGCTGCATCACGCGTTGCACGTCGCCGGCGCTGACCTTCTGCAGTGCCGCGATGTCGGTGTTGACATGCTCGGCGCCGCCACCAAGCACCGCGGCCTCGGCGACCGCGGAGGCCAGGCCTTCCGGGGTTTGCCGCGTCAGCAGCGCGCTGGTCAGAATCTGCGTCTTGACCTTCGCGAGCTCGGCCGCGGTCGGTGGCTGCTTCGCCAGCCGCATCACTTCGGCCAGCAAAGCCTGCTGCACGGCGGCGAGCGATTTGTCGCCGGCCGCGATCGCGGTCGCCCGCAACAACCCGGGGCCGGCGCGCAGATCGGCGTCGAAGCCGGCCTGCGCGGCGATTCTCTGGCGATAGACCAGCGCCTGGTTCAAGCGCGACGATTCGCCGCCGCTGAGCAGCGCGGCGGCCACCTGCAGCGCCGGCGCGTCGTCGCTCGTCACCGGCGGCGCGAGCCAGATCAGCGCGACCGCCGGCAGCGGCACCTTCGGGCCGGTGACGGTGACGCTGCGGTCGGCTGTCCAGGGCGGCTCGACCACGGTCACGCGCGGCAGCGGTGTCGCCGGCTTCGGCACGCGGCTGAAGTACTTGTCGACCCATGCATCGAGCTGCTGCGGGTCGAAATCGCCGGCGACGACCAGCGTCGCGTTGTCGGGTCGGTAGTAGGTCGCGTGGAAGGCGACCACGTCGGCGAGTGTCGCGGCTTCGAGATCCTCGATGCTGCCGATGCTCGAGCGCTTGTACGGGTGCACTTGGTACGCGGCCTGCGGGATCGCGTTGCCGAAGCGGCCGTACGGCGAGGCGAGGATGCGCTGGCGGTACTCCTCTTCGACGACCGCGCGCTCGGAGACGAAGTTGTCTTGCACCACGTTCAGGTTCGACATGCGCTCGGCCTCGGCCCACAGCAGCACT
This sequence comes from Pseudomonadota bacterium, assembly GCA_040389925.1. Classification (GTDB taxonomy): domain Bacteria; phylum Pseudomonadota; class Gammaproteobacteria; order Burkholderiales; family Burkholderiaceae_C; genus LMDS01. Next base: position 4,936 of record JAZJZJ010000089.1, on the reverse strand, counting down.
TCGAGGTGGTTCGATGGCACGAGGTCGGTGTAGCCGGTCACGTCGTTGCTGGTGAACGCGTTGTTCGAGCCGCCGACGTCTTCGGTCATGCGGTCGAATTGTTCGGGCTTGAGGTGCGCGGTGCTCTTGAACATCAGGTGTTCGAACAGGTGCGCGAAGCCGGAGCGGCCCTGCGGGTCGTCTTTCGAGCCGACGTGGTACCAGACCTGCACGCTGACCGTCGGGCTCGCGCTGCTCGGCACCGCGATCACCTGCAAGCCGTTGGGCAGCAGGCGCTCGCTGAACTTGACCGGCGCGATCTTCAGCGCGGTGTCTTGCGGCGCGGGCTTGGCGGCGAACGCGAACGCTGCGAACGCCAACATGGCCAACGCGGCCGCGGGCCGCAACATCCTCGGACTCATCGGTTCGACCTCAGGCCGACTTGGCAACCAGCGTGAAATGCTCGACCGTTGGCGGCACTGCGAAGAACGGCCCGACGATTGCGCGCCACTGCGGGAACAGCGGGCCCTGGCGGAAGTCGACCGTGTGGTTCTCGAGCGTCTCCCAGTAGATCATCAGGATGTAGCGCTCGGGTTTCTCAACCCCACGGTTGACCTTGAAACCGCGAAAGCCGGTTGCCTTCGACGCGACGGTCTCGATGCCCAGCTGGATCGCGGCGTCGAACTCGGCCTGCTTGCCGGTCGGGATGGTGATGTCGGCGATTTCGAGAATCATGCGCGGGCCTCGCTGGCGGTGATGAGCGCGCCAGTCTACAAGCGTGCGCCGGTTGGCGAGTTCTTTACACGCCGAGGTAGCGGGCGAGGGAGTCGTGATCCTGTGCGAGTTCAGCCGAGGCCCCCGCTTTCACGATCAGCCCCTTCTCCAGCACCACCGCGCGGTCGGTGTGCGCGAGCACTGCGCGGTAGTTGCGATCGACGATCAGCGTGCTGATGCCGGTCGCGCGGATCGCGCCGATCACGCGCCAGATCTCGGCGACGATCAGCGGCGCAAGGCCTTCGGTCGCTTCGTCGAGGATCAGCAGCGTCGGGTTCGTCATCAGCGCGCGGCCGATCGAGAGCATCTGCTGTTCGCCGCCCGAGAGCTGCTGGCCACCGTGGCCGAGGCGCTCGGCCAAGCGCGGGAAGGTGGCGAGCACGCGCTCATAAGTCCAGTTGTTCTTGCCGTCGACGCCGGCCCGCGCGGTCATCACGAGGTTCTCGCGCACCGACAGGTTCGGGAAGATGCCGCGGCCCTCGGGCACATAGCCGATGCCAAGCCGCGCCATGCGTTCGGGCGGTGCATTCGTCATGTCGCGGCCGTGCCATTGCACTTGCCCCTTCGCAACCCGCACATAGCCCATCAGCGCGCGGATCAGCGTCGTCTTGCCCATACCGTTGCGCCCGAGCAGGCCGAGCGCGGTGCCGGCCGGCAGATCGAGGCTCAGGCCGCGCAGCGTGTGGCTGTCGCCGTAGTAGGTGTTGATGTCGGTGAGCGTCAACATCTCAATGCGCCTCGCCGAGATACGCCACCAGCACCTCGGGATTCGTGCGAATGCGCTCGGGCGCGTCGCTCGCGATCACCGTGCCGTTGACCATCACGGTGATGCGGTCGGCGATGCGGAACACCGCGTCCATGTCGTGCTCGACCAGCAGCACCGCGTGGCTGCGTTTGAGTTCACCGAGCAGCGCGAGCATGCGCTCGGTTTCTTCGGCACCCATGCCGGCGAGCGGTTCGTCGAGCAGCAGCACGCGCGGGTTCGTCGCGAGGCACATCGCAATCTCGAGTTGGCGCTGGCCGCCATGGCTGAGCAGGCCGGCGGGCCGATGCGCTTCGTTGCCCAGGCCCGCGGCGTCGAGCGCGGCGCGTGCGGCCTGCGTGCTGTGTGCGCAGCGCTGCGCCGATTGCCACACCGCCCACGCGCGCGGCTGCGCGGCTTGCGCGCTGAGGCGGCAGTTCTCCATCACGCTGAAGCTCGGGAAGATCGTGGTGCGCTGGTAGCTGCGGCCGATGCCGGCGCGCGCGCGCTTCGGTTGCGGCCACGCGCCGATGTCGTGGCCGTCGAGTTCGATCGTGCCGCTGCTCGCCGGCATCTCGCCCGAGAGCATGTTGATCAGCGTCGACTTGCCGGCGCCGTTGGTGCCGATCACCGCGTGAACTTCGCCGACGTGCAGGTCCAGCGAGACGTTGTTGACCGCGGTGAGGCCGCCGAAGCGGCGCGTCAGTGAACTGGCGCGGAGCAGGGCGTCAGCCATGGGTCGCCCCCGTGATGCGTTGGCGCAGTCCGATCAAGCCCTTCGGCAACAGCGCGACGAACGCGATGATCGTCAGCCCGAGCGTCATCTGCCAGTGGCTCGCGAGCGGGCCGAGCAGCGCTTCGAGCTGGAACAGTTCCTTCAGCAGCGTGAACGCGATCGCGCCGATCACCGCGCCGCGCAGGTGGCCGATGCCGCCAAGGATCAGCATCAGCAGCACCGCGCCCGATTCGTGCCAGCTCAGCAGCTCGGGGTTCACGGTGCCGTCCTTGACCGCGAGCAGAAAGCCCGCGAGCCCCGCCAGCGCACCGGCGATCACGAAGGCCGCAAGCTTGTACCAATAGGTCGCGTAGCCCGCCGCACGCATGCGCTGCTCGTTGACGCGGATGCCGGCGAGCGCGTGCCCGAAGCGCGAGCGCATCAGCAGCGCGAGCAGCGCGTAGGTGCCGATCAGCGCCAGCATCACCGCGTAGTACATCGTGCGCTTGTCGTCGAGGTTCAGCGCGCCGAGCACGGGCTTCACGTAGAGGAACAGACCGTCGCTGCCGCCGGCGAGCTTGGTGTCGTGGAACACGAAGTAGGCCATCTGCGCGAACGCGAGCGTGACCATGATGAAGTAGACGCCCTTGGTGCGCAGGCTCAGCGCGCCGACGAAGAGCGCGTAGACCGCGGCCGCAAGCATCGCGAGTGGCAGGATCGTCGCGACCGAGCCGCCGCTGTCGCCCGACGCGAGCACGGTCACATACGCGCCGATGCCGAGAAACGCCGCATGGCCGAGGCTCACGAGCCCGGTCACGCCGACCAGCAGTTCGAGGCTGAGCGCGAAGACCGCGTAGATCGCGATCTTGACGACGAGGTCTTGCAGATACGGCGACAGAAACGGCGGCAAGGCCAGCAGCACGAGGCCGGCGACGACCGGGAGCCAGGCGTGCTTCATCTCAATAGGCCCGCTTCATCAGGCCTTCGGGTCGCCACACCAGAATCACCGCCATCAGCAGGTAGACGCCGACCCCGCTGTACTCCGCGAAGAACACCTTGCCGAACGTGTCGACGAATCCGACCAGCAGCGAGGCGATCAACGCCCCCGTGATCGACCCGATCCCGCCGATCACGACGACGACGAAGCAGATGATCAGCACGCTGCCGCCCATGCCCGGATAGACCGACGACAAGGGCGCGGCGATCATCCCGGCCAGCGCCGCGAGCGCGACGCCACCGGCGAACACGACCCGGTAGAGCAGCTTGATGTCCAGGCCCAGCCCGCGCGCCATGTCGCGGTTGCTCGCGCCGGCGCGGATCATCATGCCCAGCCGTGTGCGATTCACGACCCAGTACAGCGCCAGTGCGACGACGATGCACGCGATCGAGGCGAACACGCGGTACCACGGGTACGACATCAGCCCGCCGAGCTCGAACCCGCCCGCCAGCCAGGCCGGTGCCTGCACGCCGTGTACATCGTTGCCGACGAGCAGGCTGCGCGCTTCTTCGAATACCAGGATCAGCGCGTAAGTCATCAGCACCTGCTGCAGGTGATCGCGCTGGTAGAGGAAGCTGAAGAACGCCCATTCGAGCAGATAGCCGAAGACCGCCGCGAGCAGCACGCCGACGACGAGCTTCGTGATGAACCAGTCGCCGAAGTACGGTGCGAGCACGAATGCGATGTACGCGCCGATCATGTAGAAGCTGCCGTGCGCGAGGTTGATCACGCCCATGATCCCGGCCGTACTGCACGGCGTTCAGGCACTGGACGAGGAAGGTGGCGAGGTCCACGGCGGGCGATGTGAATCGGCCCGCGCAACGCGGGCCGTCAAAGAGAAGGGCGGCAAGGCCGCCCGCCAGAATTCAGCGAAGCGTTCGATCCGAGGCTTAGAGCTTACAACCGCGCGCCGGGTCGGCCAGCGCCTTCACGGCGATCGACCGGTACTCGTTGTTGTTGCCTTTGGCTTCGCGCAGGTAGATGTCCTGCACCGGGTTGCCGGCGGCCGAGATCGTGAACTTGCCGCGCGGGCTGTCGACGGTGGTCTTGTGCATCGCGGCCGTCAGCGCGTCGCGCTTGCTCAGGTCGCCCTTCACCGCGTTCAGGCCGGCCGCGAGGATCTGCGCAGCGTCGTAGCCCTGCACCGCATAGACGTCGGCGTTCGCCTTCCAGGTCAGCGCGAAAGCCTTGCGGAACGCGTTGTTGCGCGGCGTGTCGAGGTTGTCGGCGTAGTGCAGCGTCGTCAGCATGCCTTGCGCGGCGGCGCCCTGCGCCTCGAGCGTGCCGTCGGTCAGGAAGCCGGGGCCATAGAGCGGGATCGTCTTGTTCAGGCCCGCGGCCGCGTAGTCCTTGACGAACTTGACCGCGCCGCCGCCGGCGAAGAAGGCGTAGACCACATCGGGCTTCTGTGCCGCGATCTCGGTCAGCAGCGCCTGGAACTCAACGCCGGGGAACGGCAGGTTCATGTCCTTGACGACCTTGCCGCCGCCTTTCTCGAAGGCCTCGGTGAAGCCCTTGACCGACTCGCTGCCCGCCGCGTAGTTCCAGGTGATCGTCATCGCGCGCTTCGCGCCCTTGTCGGCCGCGACCTTGCCCATCGCATACGCCGGCTGCCAGTTCGAGAACGAGCTGCGCACGATGTTCGGCGCGCACAGCGGGCCGGTGATCGCATCGGCGCCGGCGTTCGGGATGATCAGCAGCGTGTTGTTGTCTTTCGCGGCCTTGGCCA
>JAZJZJ010000088.1:0-8012 GCA_040389925.1 Pseudomonadota bacterium | reverse complement strand
AAGAGACCGGCATCAAGGTCAACTACGACAACTACGATGCCAACGAGATCCTGCACGCCAAGCTGGTCGCGGGCAAGACCGGCTACGACATCGTCGTGCCCGGCTCGCACTTCGCGAAGACCCAGATCGCCGGCGGCCTGCTGCAAAAGCTCGACCGCGCCAAGCTCACGAACTGGGGCAACCTCGACAAGGGGCTGCTCGAACAGCTGGCCAACGTCGACCCCGGCAACCAGTACCTGGTCGACTGGATGTGGGGCTACGTGACGGTCGGCATCAACACCGCGAAGGTCAAGGCCGCGCTCGCTTCCTCCCCCAACCCGCTGTCGATGCCCGACAACGCGTGGTCGCTGATCTTCGACCCGAAGTACGCCGCCAAGCTGAAGGGCTGCGGCGTGAACTTCCTCGATTCGGCCTCCGAAGTGCTGCCGGTTGCGATGCTCTATGTCGGCAAGCCGGCCTACAGCACGAAGGCGGCCGACTACGACGCGGCCGCGACGATGCTCAAGAGCGTGCGCCCGTTCGTCACGCGCTTCTCGTCGAGCGGCTACATCAACGACCTGGCGAGCGGCCAGTTGTGCGCGGTGATGGGCTACTCGGGCGACATCAACATCGCACGCGCCCGCGCCATCGAGGCCGCACCGAAGGCGCCGCCGGCGATCGAGGCGCTGGTGCCGAAGGGCGGCGCCACGCTGTTCTTCGACACGATGGCGATACCGAAAGACGCGCCGCACCCGAACAACGCGCACCTGTTCATCAACTACATCCTGCGGCCGGAGGTGGCGGCGAGCCTGACGAACAAGGTCTTCTACGCGAACCCGAATGCGGCGTCGCTGAAGTTCGTGAAGCCGGACGTGGCGGCGAACAAGACGATCTTCCTGAGCGACACCGACCTGAAGCGCCTGACCCCGCCCGATGCGGCGCCGCAAGACATCCGCCGCGTGCAGACGCGCATCTTCACGAGCTTCAAGGCCGGCAAGTAGCGGGTCTCGGCGCACCCACCGGGTGCGAACCCCTCGGACGCTATCGTGCCAACTTGAGCTCTTTTTGTGACGCCGATCCCGCAAGCGTGAACTCTGCACACCGCGCCGTGATGGAACAAACCGTTGCGCCGGTTCATGGGATGCAACGCATCTTCACCCCTAGGATGCGCCACACCGAGTTCAAGTGCTGGTGGCCGCCTTCTCCGCGCGGCCACGCAGCTCCGGTGCTGATCCAGGACCCGAGGAGCCCAGATGTCGTTCGTCATGATTGCCGCCGGCCCGACCAGTTGCTCGCGGGTTCGCACGGTCTCGATCCGTTCCGTGGTGTTCGGCAGCGCGCTGGCAGCGTTCGGCATGCTGGCGGCCGGCGTCGGGCTCGGCTGCTGGATATCGACGCCGACCATGCCAACGCCGACCACGTCAACGGCGCACGCCGGCACGGAGCCCCACCCGCACTCGGCGTCAGCGTTCGTCGTTGAGCAACTGGGCGCGCTGTCCGGCCGCCTGTTCAGGCTCGAGACCCAGGCCGGCCAACTGGGCGAACGCGTCGGCGCAAAGCTCATGAGCCCTGCACCGAAGCCGCAGGTCAGCTCGCGTGATTCAGGCCGCGGCGGCCCGCTGCTGCCTGCGCGGCCGGAGCAGGCTGGGGTCGACGACCTCGACGCGATCGAGTCCCGGCTCGTCGAGATCGAGCGGCAGATCGCTCTGGTCTCCGACGCAGCCGCGCTGCAGAACCTGGAGCTCATGCGGCTGCCCAGCCACCTGCCGGTCGCTGGCGCGCACCTGGGGTCTTCGTTCGGCAATCGGGACGATCCATTCACCGGCAGGCGTGCCTTTCACGCCGGGCTGGACTTCAGTGCCGGGCAAGGCACGGCCATCCGTGCCGCGGCCGGCGGGAGCGTGATGTTCGCCGGCTTCAAGCCCGATTTCGGCTGGGTCGTGGAGATCGAACACGGCAACCACCTGACCACCCGCTACGCGCACGCCTCGCGCCTGCGGGTCAGGGCCGGCGCCCTCGTGACGCCGGGCGACCTGATCGCCGAGGTCGGTTCCACGGGTCGTTCCACCGGCGCGCACCTGCACTTCGAGGTGCTGCGCAACGGCGAGGCCATCGACCCGCGTCGCTACCTCGCCGGACTGTGAGCGCGCGGATCGAATGTCGACTCGACCTTGGCATGCGGCTACAGATCTCGCGCGCATCAAGCTCGTGTTGTCGCAGGGCCGCACCCGCCGCGGCTGGATTGTCTGGTGCGCGCTGGTCGTCGCCGCGCTGCTGGCCGGCGCCGGCGGCGCCGACTTGTATTGGCGTCAGCGACTCGGTCCGTTGCAGGAGCAGGCCGCGGCGATGAAGGACCAGCAGCAACTTCTGCACGGGCTGGAGCAGTCGCGCCTGCAGATGCGCGTGTCCGAAGCCCGGGGCCAGGAGCTCGAGCGCCAGATCGGCGAGCTCAACCGACAGCTGCGCGAATGCCAGGACGAAGTCACGTTCTTCCGCAAGGCCAGCGGCGGCAAACACTAGGGCGCCAGGCGCCGCCTCAGGAGACCGAGAATCATGTTCGCGAAGCGAAAGAAAGGCCCGTTCATCGAGGTGACCAAGCTGTCCAGCCTGATCGCCGAAGACGTCGAGATCGTCGGAGACGTCCATTTCGCGAGCGGCATCCGGATCGACGGTCGCATCAAGGGCAATGTGATCGCGCGCGCCGTGGACGGCCAGAGCCGCGCACTGCTGGTCCTGTCCGAAAAGGGTCACATCGAGGGCAGCGTGAACTGCTGCGACGCAGTCCTCAACGGTACCGTCATCGGCGACCTGGACATCGAGCACTTCCTGGAGCTGCAGTCGAGCTCGCGGGTGAGTGGAACGATTCGCTACGAGCACCTGCAAATGGACGTCGGCGCGTCGGTCCGGGGGCAGTTGCTCAAGGCGGAGAGTCGACCTGCCACGGACAATGTGGTGGAACTGTCCGCGGACAAGGCGAACAGCGCCTGACAGCGCCGACGGCGCGTCACGCCACCTTCACGCCCTTCCAGAACGCGACCCGGCCCTTGATCTCGGCCGCGGCCTCGCTCGGCTCCGGGTAGTACCAGACCGCGTTCTCGTTCATTTCGCCGTTGACGAACAGGCTGTAGTAGTAGGCCTGCCCTTTCCATGGGCAGCTGCTGCGGTGGTTGCTGAAGCTCACGTACTCGCGCTTCAGGCTGCTCTCGGGGAAATAGTGGTTGCCTTCGACGATCACGGTGTCGTCGCTCTCGGCGATCGTCACGCCGTTCCAGCTTGCCTTCATGGTCGGTTGCCTCTCGGTGGGTCGGTCCGCGCGGATGATCGCGCATTCGCGCCAGCCGCGCTGGTACCCCTAAGTTGAACGCGCACACGGACGACACAAAAACTCACAATTCCGTTCCCCAGGCGGCTGCCTGAACACCGGTGCCAAGGAGACATGCCATGACCCTCCCGAAACTGTTTCGCGGCGCGCTTGCGCTGGGCCTGCTGAGCGGCGCGTGCGCGCAGGCGGCACCGCAGGTCGACGTGATCGCGCGCGGCCTGAGCAACCCGCGCGGCTTGGGCTTCGCGCCGAACGGCCAGCTGTTCGTCGCCGAGGCCGGTAGCGGCGGCAACGGGGCCTGCACCGTGCTGGGCGACGGGCAGACCGCCTGCTATGGCGAGACCGGGTCGCTGACCCGGGTCGACCCGACCGGCGCGAGCGCGCCGGTGCGGATGATCAGCGGGCTGCCATCGCTGGCGGCGGCCGGCGGCTTCGGCGCAATCGGCCCGCACGCGATCTCGTTCGTCGGCACCGGCAACGGCCAACTCGCGATCGGGCTGGGCGCGGCGGGGTCGGCGCGCCAGGGGCTGGGTGCGAAGGCGGCGCTGCTCGGCAGAACGCTGCAGGTGAATGTCGCAGGCGGCTGGAAGGCCGGCGCGGATGTCGCGGCCTTCGAGCAGGCCAACAACCCGGTCACCGGTGGCAACGACAGCAACCCGTTCGGCATCGTCGCGCTGCCGTCGCGCCATGTCGTCGCGGATGCCGGTGCGAACGCGCTGTTCGAGGTCGCCGCGAACGGCACGATCCACACGCTGGCGGTGTTCCCGCCGCGCTTGGTGCCGGCGCCGCCCTTCCTGGGCTTGCCGGCGGGCACCAACATCCCGATGCAGGCGGTGCCGACCAGCGTGATCCAGGGGCCGGACGGCTGGCTGTACGCCGGTCAACTGACCGGCTTTCCGTTTCCGGTCGGCGCAGCGAACGTCTACCGTGTTCCACCGCAGGGTGGCGCCGCGCAGGTCCACGCGAGCGGCTTCACGAACATCGCCGGGCTCGCCTTCGACGCCCGCGGCACGCTCTATGTGCTGCAGATCGGCGACGGCTTCGCCGGCCCCGGCGGGCCGCCGCTGAAGGGGCCGGGCCGGTTGATTCGCGTCGAGGCGAACGGCGCGCACACGGTCGTCTATGCCGGGCTGTTCTACCCCGGTGGCCTGGCGATCGGCCCCGACGGCGCTGCCTACGTGACGAACTTCGGCATCGTGCCCGGTCCGATCCCGGGCGCGTTTCCGGACGGCGGGCAGGTGCTGCGCATCACGCTGGACTGACCCGCGGCGCCGGGTAGCGCCCGGCCGCGCTGCGCAGGCGCTGCGCGATCAGCGCTGCCAGCGCCTTGTCGCCGGTGACGACGACGCTGTCGCCATGGCGCAGGATGTCCATCGCCAGTTCGGTCGGGTCGCTGTACGGCACCTGCAGTTCGTAGCGGCCCTCACCGGCCGCGCCGTGCCTGTCTGCATCGAGCCAGCGCGCCTTCTGCTGAGGATGCCATTCTTCGTTGGCGACCCATTGCGCGGCCTCGGCGCTGAACACCAGCGTCGCCCACTTGACCTTCGCGTCGCCGCCGCCGTAGATGCCGTAGCCGGCGTCGAGCGCCGCCTCCAAATCGCGCAACGCGACGTTCTTCGCCTTCGCGTCGAGCAGCGATGCATCGCGCACCGCATCGAGCGCGAAGCGGCGCAGGCCGTCACTGGCGTGGCACCACGCATCGAGATACCAGGTGTTGCGGTAGTTCACGAGTCGCTGTGGCGAGACCTCGCGCTCGCTGGTGCTGCGGTCGCTGCGCTTGAAGTAGCGCAGCCGCAAGCGGCGCCGTTGCAGCAGCGCGCTGCCGAGCAGCTCGAAATGTTTGCTTGGCACGCGCCGGCGCGCCGTGCCGATCACCTTTACGCGCCGCATCAACTCGCGCGCCGTGCTTGCGTCGGTGCCGAGCATGCCCTGCAGCTTCTCCATCAGCGGCTGCAGGTGGCGCGCGAGCACGCCGTCGTCGTCGAGGCCGGCGAGCAGCTGGTGCATCGTCAGCAGCGCGTGAATTTCGTTTTCGCTGAACCACAAGCCGGGCAGCTCGTGGCGGGCCGCGTTCGGCGCGCCGGCCTTCGCTTCGGCGAAGCGGTAGCCGTTGACGAACGCGTCGTAGACGATCGGCGCGGCCAGGCGGTCGCGCAGGTACTGCAGGTCGCGCTTCAGCGTGGCGGGCGAGACACCGAGCTCGTCCTGCAACGCCGCGAAGCTGACGCAGCCGCGGCTCTTGAGCAGCAGCTCGATCTTGTAGAAGCGCTCGGTGCGGTCCATGCCGGTTGTCCTCGATCAGGTCAGTGGCTCATGGGGTGAGCCAGTGGCGCAAAGCATACCCTGAGTCGCTCGCCATTTGGTAGCTCACGCTCTGAGCTACCGCGACGCAACACTGGCTCCATCGCTGCGAAACGGTCGCGGCGAAAGTTCCGGAGCCTTGCCATGACCACCATCGCGAACCTGATCGATCTGCAAACCGGCGTCTCTTGCCAACAAACCAGCCACACCGGCCTGACGGCGCACGAGCACGTCGGCTTCGAGCTCGGCTGGGACTATGCCCACTACCGCGTCGGCCTGCCGGCCCCCTACGCGCAGGAGCCTTCGCCGCTGCGCAACGGCCTGCTCGCCGGCCAGGCCGCGTTCGGTACGCGCACGCTGGCCGCTACCCGCCACGTGCGCAAGTGGCTGCAGCTGCGCTTGCACGCATGGCTGCGCGGGCGCAGCGTCGAGCTGGTGCAGGTCACGCCGAACTACCTGCAGCAGCTCGACACGAGCCACTGCCCGATCACCCGGGTCGCGCTGTCGAGCGCGACGCTGGCCGGCACCGACGCGTCGGTCGACCGCGTGCGCAACGACGCCGGCTACGCGGCCGGCAACCTCGCGGTGATGAGCACGAAGGCGAACCACGCGAAGGCGGCGTTCGGCCTGCGCGACGCGCAGCGCTTCGTGCAGCAAATCGAGGCCGAGCAGATCCACGGCCTGCACGGCCTCACGGCCGAGCAATGGGCGCGCGTCGCCACGCTGTGCAGCTTCGTCGAGCCGCTGCCGCACGACGAAGCCTGCGCGCTGCCGCTGCGCGTGCTGCCGCCGAACCGGCTGCGCCTGTTCAACCCGGCGCAGGCGCTGCAGGCGTTCGTCAGCCAGCAGTTGCTGAAGCCGGGCTGGAGCGCGCGCATCAGCCGCTTCGAAGACCTGCTGCCCGGCAAGGCGCTGCGCCGCGACTTCAAGAGCTTTTTCATGACCTTGCTGCCGCGCGTGATTGAAGCCGGTCGCTCGGGCGACGTGAGCCACGCGCGCTGGGCGATCGAGGATGCGTGGCGCGCGTCGCTGGTGCAACAACGCTGGAGCCGCTTCGCGCTTCAGCTGACCGCGGCGCAGTGCGAATCGCTGCTCGCCCGCGCCGCCGCGCGAAAGCTGTCGACCGCCGTGATGCTGCCGCTGACCGCCGCCGGCGCCACCGACGGCTGGAACCTTGCAACGCGGGGCTACGTGCCGCATGCCGCCCACGTGGCGCATGCGGCCGAAGTCCAGCGCGAGTTCGCCTGGTAACGGGCCTGGGGTTTCCTGCCGTTGACGCGGCAGGACCGGATGCCAATCATCATATGGTGTGATCAATCGGCGGCTTCGTCGCTTCTCGTTGTCGCCCCACCCGGAAAGCCACCCCTGATGATGAACCGCCGCCTCGCCCTGTCCGCCGCCTTTGTGTCGCTGGCGGCCGCGCTGTCTGTGCACGCCGCCGACTACCCGACCCACTCGATCGAGATCATCGTGCCGTTCAACGCCGGTGGCGGCACCGACGCGCTGGCGCGCGCGTTCGCCGACAACGCGCGCAAGCACCTCGCGCAGCCCTTTGTTGTCAACAACAAGCCCGGCGCGAGCGGCGTGATCGGCTGGAGCGACGTCGTCAACGCCAAGCCCGACGGCTACAAGCTCGCGCTGATGACGGTCGAACTGACGATCCTGCCGCACCTGGGCCTGGCGAAGTTCGGCACCGACGAGTTCGCGCCGATCGCGCGCCTGAACTACGATCCGGCCGCGATCACCGTGAAGGGCGACGCACCGTGGAACACGGTCGAAGAATTCATCGCCGCCGCGAAGAAGGCGAACGGCGAGATGAAGGTGGGCAACTCCGGCAACGGCTCGATCTGGCACTTGGCCGCCGCGTCGGTCGAAGACAAGACCGGCGCGAAGTTCAGCCACATCCCGTACCCCGGTGCGGCGCCGGCGGTGCTGAGCCTGCTCGGCGGCCACATCGACGCGGTCGCGGTCAGCCCGGCCGAAGTCGCGCCGTACCTGGCCGCCGGCAAGCTGAAAATGCTCGGCGTGATGGCCGACCAGCGCCTGAAGGCGTTCGAGAAGGTGCCGACGCTGAAGGAGCGTGGCATCGACGTCAGCATCGGTGCGTGGCGCGGCCTCGGTGCGCCGAAGGGCACGCCGAAGGACGTGCTCGACGTGCTGAAGATCGTCACGCAAAAGACCATGGCCGAGCCGGCGATGCGCGAGGCGATGGACAAACTCGCGCTCGGCTACTCGTATGGCGACGATGTCGCGTTCAAGGCGACGATGGACCGCAACAACGCCAACTTCAAGGCACTCGTGCCCAAGCTGAACCTGAAGCCCTAGGGACGACAGCCCCAAGGTCGCCTTCGGCGCCCGTCCCCCGAGGGGAGCTCGGGCCGCTTGGGGCGGCCCGGCGCTGGCCCGAGGT
>JAZJZJ010000087.1:0-4531 GCA_040389925.1 Pseudomonadota bacterium | reverse complement strand
GTCAACGCCGCCTGTTTCAAAGCCTATGACATCCGCGGCATCGTCGGCGCGGGCATCGACGAGGCGTTCGCCGAACACCTCGGCCGCGCCTTCGGCAGCGAGGCCGTCCAGGCCGGCGAGCGCGCGGTCGCGGTCGGGCGCGACGGGCGGCTCTCGGGGCCGGGCCTCGTCGCGGCGCTGATCAAGGGGCTGAAGTCGACCGGGCTCGACGTCGTCGACCTCGGCGCGGTGACCACGCCAATGCTGTATTACGTGGCCGCCACTCGCGCGAAGCACGGCTGCCGCAGCGGCATCATGGTCACCGGCAGCCACAACCCGAAGAATTACAACGGCTTCAAGATGGTGCTGGCGAGCAAGGCGATCTATGGCGACGAGATCCAAGCCCTGCGCCGCCGCATCGAGGCCGAAGATTATTCAAAAGGCGCGGGCCGCGCCGCGCCGATGAACATTTTCACCGAGTACCTCGGCCGCATCGTCCGCGACTGCCGACTCGCGCGGCCGATGAAGATCGTCGTCGACTCGGGCAACGGCATCCCCGGCGCGTCGGCGCCCGCGATCCTGCGTGCGCTGGGCTGCGAGGTGATCGAGCTGTACTCCGAAGTCGACGGCGATTTTCCGAACCACCACCCCGACCCGAGCAAGCCGGAGAACCTCGCCGATCTGATCCGCACGGTGCGCGAGACCGATGCCGAACTCGGCCTCGCGTTCGACGGCGACGGCGACCGGCTCGGCGTGGTCACGAAAGACGGCCAGATCATCTACCCCGATCGCCAGCTGATGCTGTTCGCCAAAGACATCCTGAAGCGCCGACCCGGCGGCACGATCATCTTCGACGTGAAATGCACGCAGCGCCTGGCGCCGCTGATCCGCAAGGCCGGCGGCAAGCCGCTGATGTGGAAGACCGGGCACTCGCTCGTGAAGGCCAAGCTGCGCGAGACCAAAGCGCCGATCGCCGGCGAGATGAGCGGCCACATCTTCTTCGCCGAGCGCTGGTACGGTTTCGACGATGCGACCTACACCGCGGCGCGCCTGCTCGAGATCGTCTCGGCAGCCAGGAACCCGAGCAAGCTGCTGAACGCGCTGCCGACGAGCTTCAGCACGCCGGAGCTGAACGTGCCGTGCGCCGAAGGCGAGCCGAGGCAGGTCGTCGAGCAGCTGTTGCAGAACCCGACGTTCCCCGGCGCGAAGGAGATCATCACGATCGACGGCCTGCGTGTCGACTACACCGACGGCTTCGGCCTGATCCGCGCCAGCAACACCACGCCGGTGCTGGTGATGCGCTTCGAGGGCCACACCGCGGCGGCGCTGCAGCGCATCGAGACCGACTTCATGGCCGCACTGCGGGCCGTCAAGCCCGACGCGCAGGTCGCGGCCGCGGCGCACTGATTTCGACACCCGCCGCGTGCGCGTCCTGATCGTCAAACTCTCGTCGCTCGGGGATGTCGTGCACGCGATGCCGGTGGTGCACGACATTCGCAACGCGTTTCCCGAGGCGCTGATCGACTGGGTCGTCGAGCCCGGTTTTGCGCCGATGGTGCGGCGGGTCGACGGCCTCCACGAGGTCATCGAATGCGCGCTGCGGCGCTGGAGCAAGGCGTGGTGGACACCTGGCGCGCGCGGCGAGTGGCGCGTGTTCAAGGCACGTCTGCAGGCGAATCGCTATGACGCGGTGCTCGACCTGCAGGGTCTGACGAAATCGGCCTTGATCGCAAGGCTCGCGAAACTCACGCCGAGTGGCGCGAGCTACGGCTTGGCGAACCGCACCGACGGCGCGAGCCACGAGCCGCCGGCGCGCTGGCTCGTCGACCGCGCGATCCGCATCGAGCCGCACATTCACGCGCTCGATCGTTCGCGCGTGCTCGCCGCGAAGGCGCTCGGCTACGCACTCGACGGCTCGGCACCGCAGTTCGGACTGCGCACGAACGCGTCGCCGCGCGGTGGTGCACCGACGCTGGTGCTCGTCCACGGCACTTCGCGCGACGACAAGCTCTGGCCCGACGCGGCGTGGATCGAGCTGGGGCAGCGCGCGCTTCGCGAAGGCTGGCGCATCGCGTTGCCGCACGCGGGCGCGGTCGAACTCGCGCGCGCGCAACGCATCGCGGCCGCGCTCGCTCGTGACGACAAGCAGGCGGCGCAGGTCTGGCCCGCGATGGGCCTCGATGCGCTCGTCGACCGAATCGGCGCGACCCAGGGCGTGATCGGCGTCGACAGCGGCCTGAGCCACATCGCCGTTGCGCTGAATCTGCCGCATGTGCAGATCTACAACTGGCCGACGTCGTGGCGCACCGGGCCGCAGGCGGCCCATGGGCATGGTCATCAGGTGTCGGTGGAGGCGCAGCCGACGCCGTCGATCGACGCGGTCTGGTCCGCGTGGTCGCAGGTGCGCGAGGCCGCGCAGTGAGCACGCCGCGCGAGGTGTCATGTTGAACGCTTCGCTGCGCGAATCGTTGGCCCGCGGCGTCTACGCGCTGCTGTTGCGCCTGCTGCAACCCGCGTACGTGCTGCGCCTGTGGCTGCGCGGCCGCGCCGAGCCGCTCTACCGCGAACGCCTCTTCGAGCGCTTCGGCGTCTATCCCGAGGCGCCGAGCGCCGGCTGGGTCTGGCTGCACGCCGTCTCGCTCGGCGAGACCCGCGCCGCGGCGGCGCTGGTCGACGCGCTGCGCGACGAGCGCCCCGGCCTGCGCCTGCTGCTGACGCATGGCACCGCGACCGGCCGCGCAGCCGGCCGCGAGCTGTTGCGCGACGGCGATCACCAAACCTGGCTGCCGTACGACACGCCAGGCGCCACGCGCCGCTTCTTCGCGCAGTTCCGACCCGCGATCGGCGTGCTGATGGAGACCGAGGTCTGGCCGAATCTGCTGCTCGCCGCGCAGGCCGCGACGGTGCCGATGGTGCTCGCGAACGCGCGCCTGAGCGCGAAGAGTTTCGCGCGCGGCCAGCGCTTCGGCGCGGTGCTGCGCCCGGCGATCGACAGCGTCGCGCTGGTGCTCGCGCAGACCGAAGACGATGCGCAACGCATCCGCGCCTCCGGTGCGCGCGTGGTCGAGGTCGCCGGCAATCTGAAGTACGACCTGACGCCCGATGCGGCGCAGCTCGCGCAAGGCGCGGCGTGGCAAGCGCTGCTGCGGCAGATGCCAGCGCCGCGCGGTGTGGTGCTGGCCGCGATCACGCGCGAGGGCGAGGAGGCGCTGCTGCTCGATGCGTGGCAGCGCACGCCGCACGGCGACGCGCTGCTCGTGATCGTGCCGCGCCACCCGCAGCGATTCGACGAGGTCGCGGCCATGGTCCGCGCCGCGGGCTTCACGCTCGCGCGGCGCACCGGTTGGCACGACACGCCGCCCGCCGACGCGCTGCAGACGCAGGTCTGGCTCGGCGACTCGATGCGCGAGATGGCGCTGTACTACGCGACCGCGCAGGTCGCGCTGCTCGGCGGCAGTTTCGCGCCGCTCGGCGGTCACAACCTGATCGAAGCCGCCGCCTGCGGCTGCCCGCTGGTGATGGGGCCGAGCACGTTCAATTTCAGCGAAGCGGCGGAACTGTCGCTCGCGGCGGGGGCCTCGCTGCGCGTGGCGGACATGGTGGCGGCGGTGACGACGGCGAACGAACTGATGACCGCGTCGGGCCGACGCGAGCTCGTGTCCGGAAACGCACTGCGCTTTGCTTCGCAACACCGCGGCGCGGCCCGGCGCATGGCCAAGCGCATCGGGCCCATGGCGTCAAGCCACGCCTTGCCTCTCGGACCGGCATGACGCCGGACGCGTGCAGGATGTCGTTGCCATGCATGGCAAACCGACCCGCCGGAGCGTTGTCACCGATGGCAGTTTCTCGCTGCTGGTGGCACGGTGGAATGATGTCGAACGCGCGTTAGGCGCCTACATGCCCCTTTCCTCAACTGTCGAACGGCACAGGGTCTTCTTTGAAGTCTCGGCGCTATTGCTCGATACCTGCGTTCTTATTGAACTCGCAGATCGCGTTGATGGAGAGGCGTTGCTTCAGAGACTACTCTCGCACTACACCCTGCTCGTGCCTACGGTTGCAATCTATGAACTTACCTTCGGATTGAGCAGCACGGTGCCACCGAGTCAGAAGGCGCTCGAAGCGCGTCTCACGAGCGCGGCAAATCAACGGACCGCCCTCAACGACGACTTTGATTACTCAATATCCAGGAATCACGGCGCGATCCCGACAGGCCAAATCGTGATCGTCAATCCAACGATCTCCGAGTGGGTCTCGGCTAGAAATCGGCTACTCCGAAGAATTGAACAGCAAGGCGCTGAGTACGGACGAGCTAAGGAGAGGCATTCTTTTGACGCCTTAGTTCACTCTTGTGCGAGAAACAGATTCGCTCCACTCTGCACGAACAACGTGCGGGATTTCGAGCATTTCAATCGGGCGGCCAACTCGGTTTCATATGACAGATCAATACCGATCTTCACGCTAGCCCAAGCTCTTGCGTCGCTCGAGACCACTGTTGTCAGAGCTGGCCCCATTGATCTGAACAGATCCCGAAGGCTTTTAAGTGGACCCTGCG
>JAZJZJ010000086.1:0-2458 GCA_040389925.1 Pseudomonadota bacterium | reverse complement strand
GACGATCTACGGCGGCAGCAACGAGATCCAGCGCAACATCCTGGCCACCAACGTGCTGCGGCTGACGAGCTGACCCGTCGCACGCCTCTCCCATTCCATACCGAAGGAGTTTTCACGCATGCACAAAGGAACAATGCTGCAAGGCAAGGTCGCGGTCGTCACCGGGTCGGGCCGCGGCATCGGCCGCGACATCGCGCTGCAGATGGCCGCCCAGGGGGCGAAGATCGTCGTCAACGACATCGGCGCCTCGGTCAGCGGCGAAGGCAACGACGCCAGCCCGGGCCAGCAGGTGGTCGACGAGATCAAGGCGGCAGGCGGCGAGGCCGCGCTGAGCACCGACAGCGTGTCGGAGTGGACGTCCGCGAACCGCATCATCCAGTGCGCCGCCGACACCTTCGGCCGCATCGACATCGTCGTCAACAACGCCGGCATCCTGCGCGATCGCATGTTCTTCATGATGTCGGTCGAGGAGTGGAAGGCGGTGATCGACGTGCACCTGAACGGCTGCTTCTACGTATCGCGCGCCGCAGCGCCGCATTTCAAGACACAGCAGTCGGGCGCCTATGTGCACATGACCTCGACTTCGGGCCTGATCGGCAACCTGGGCCAGGCCAACTACGGCGCCGCGAAGCTCGGCATCGTCGCGCTTTCGCGCTCGATCGCCGGCGACATGAAGCGCTACAACGTGCGCTCCAACTGCATCTCGCCGTTCGCCTGGAGCCGCATGATCGGCGCGATCCCCACCGACACGCCCGACCAGCAGGCGCGTGTGGCCAAGCTGAAAAAGCTCGACACCGCGCAGATCG
Source organism: Pseudomonadota bacterium (assembly GCA_040389925.1). Lineage (GTDB taxonomy): Bacteria > Pseudomonadota > Gammaproteobacteria > Burkholderiales > Burkholderiaceae_C > LMDS01. The sequence continues at coordinate 1,652 of JAZJZJ010000086.1, read as the reverse complement.
CGCCGATGGCCGCCTTCCTCGCCAGCGACGCGGCGGCCGAGGTCACCGCACAGATCTTCGCGGTGCGCGGCAACGAGATCTTCCTGATGAGCCAGCCGCGGCCGGTGCGCGGCATGCACACCTCGGAAGGCTGGACGCCCGAGACCATCGCCGAGCGCGTGTTGCCGGCGATGAAGCAAAACTTCTTCCCGCTCGAGAGCTCGAACATCGTGTTCTCCTGGGACCCGGTCTGAGGCCGAGCGCCATGGCGATCGACTACGACAAACTGATGGCCTGGCCGTTCGAGGACGTGCGCCATCGCTACACCCCGCGCGACACGATGCTCTATGCGCTCGGCTTGGGACTGGGCGCCGACCCGACCGACGAGGGCGAACTGCGCTACGTCTACGAGAAGGATCTGGTCGCGTTGCCGACGCTGCCGGTCGTGCTCGGCTACCCCGGCATGTGGCTCAGGGACCCGGCCACCGGCGTTGATGCGGTGCGGCTGGTGCATGGCGAGCAGAGCCTGACGATTCACCGCCACCCGGCGCCCGAGGGCGAGGTGATCGGCCGCACCCGGGTCACCGGCATCGTCGACAAGGGCACCGGCAAGGGCGCGCTCATCTACACCGAGCGCCGCATCACCGACGCCGCGAGTGGCGAGCCGATCGCGACGCTCGGCTCCACCACCTTCTGCCGCGCCGACGGTGGCTTCGGCGGGCCGACCGGACCGGCCAAGCCGGTGCACGAGTTGCCGACGCGCGCGCCTGACCACGTCGTCGATCGCAAGACCCCGGCCGGCATGGCCCTGATCTATCGCCTGTCGGGCGACTACAACCCGCTGCATGCCGAGCCCGCCCTGGCCCGCGCCGCAGGTTTCGAACGCCCCATCCTGCACGGCCTGGCCACCTACGGCATCGCCGGCTGGGCGCTCACCCAAGCGGCCAGCGCGGGTGACCCCGCGCGCATCGCCTCGATCGAAACGCGCTTCTCGTCACCGGTCTATCCTGGCGAGACGATCCGCACCGAAGTCTGGCTCGACGGCAGCGTCGTGTCGTTCCGGGCGCGGGTCGTCGAGCGTGATGTCGTCGTGCTCAACAACGGCCGGGCCACACTGCGCTGAGCCGCAGACCTATCTTCCATATTTTCAACAGGACTCCAGCATGAACTACTCCGACTTCCAGTTCCTCCAATTCGACCACAAGCCCAACGGCATCCTGCTGATCACGATCAACCGGCCGGAAGTGATGAACGCCACCAACGCGCGGCTGCACTGGGAGCTGACGAAGGTGTGGGGCGTGGCCAACGACGACGCGAAGACCAAGGTGGTGGTCATCACCGGCGCCGGCGACAAGGCGTTCTCGGCCGGCGGCGATCTGAGCTGGGTGACCGACATGGTCGGCAACCCCGCAGCCATCGGCAACGTGATGAACGAGGCCTCCGACATCGTCTACAACGTGATGGCCTGCGAGAAGCCGGTGATCTCTGCAATCAATGGCGTGGCCGTCGGCGCGGGTCTTGCGGTGGCGATGATGGCAGACATCAGCATCATTGCCGAGGAAGCGAAGATCACCGACGGCCACGTCAAGCTCGGCGTGGCCGCCGGCGACCATGCCGCGATCTGCTGGCCGCTGCTGTGCGGCATGGCCAAGGCCAAGTACTACCTGATGACG